>NZ_JADEXI010000833.1:0-1543 GCF_015207185.1 Microcystis sp. LEGE 08355
ATGAAAGACCGTGCCTTACAAGCACTAGCTAAACTGGTACTAGAACCAGAGTGGGAAGCCAAATTCGAGCCTAACAGCTATGGATTTAGAGTAGGACGCTCTTGTCACGATGCTATAGCAGGGATATTCCAAGCCATTAACAAAAAGGCAAAGTATGTTCTTGATGCAGATATAGCTAAATGCTTTGACCGCATTGACCATCAAAAACTGTTAGAAAAACTTAACACCTACCCAACCATGAGGAAACAAATCAAATCATGGTTAAAAGCAGGAGTCATAGACGACAAACAGTTATTCCCAACCTCAGAAGGTACACCGCAAGGCGGAGTGTTATCGCCATTATTGGCAAATATAGCACTTCATGGGTTAGAGGAATTGGTTATGAATCTAGCACCCTCATTTGACATGAAACGCAAAGACGGGACACAAATGAGTGTTAGAGACAAAATAAAATCAGTGACCTTAATCCGATCTGCAGACGATTTTGTGGTACTACATGAAAACCTAGGGGTTATTCTCCTAATCAAAAAGGAAATAGAGGGATGGTTACAAAACATCGGACTTGAGTTAAAACCAAGTAAAACAAGAATAGCCCACACACTGAGAGAACATGAAAGCGAACAAGCTGGATTCGACTTTCTAGGGTTTAATATAAGACAATTTCCCGTCGGTAAATACACCTCGGGAAAAGTCAGAGGTAATCTGCTTGGTTTCAAAACAATAATAACCCCTAACAAAGAGAGTCAAATAAGACACTATAGAGAACTTAAACGCATCATAAACACCAGCAAGGGAATCAACCAAGCTGAACTCATTAAAAGGTTAAACCCTGTAATAAGAGGATGGTGCAATTACTTCTCAACAGTGGTTAGTCAGAAAATCTTTGAAAGATTAACCCACATCCTAGGGCATAAACTCATCAAATGGGGGATAAAACGCCATCGAAACAAAGGAAGAAAGTGGATTTCTAAAAGACACTTTCACACAATAGGTGGCAATAACTGGGCTTTCACAACCAGAGAAGAAAATAATCCTCTAAGGTTGTACGAACATAGAGAAACGGAAATCCGACGCTATGTGAAGGTCAAAGGGAACGCCTCACCCTACGACGGAAACCTAGTTTATTGGAGTTCAAGAATGGGGACTCATCCCGAAATGCCAACAGAAATTTCAAAACTGTTGAAAAAGCAAAAAGGGAAATGTACTCACTGTGGACACTTCTTAAGAGATGGGGATTTAATGGAGATAGACCACATCACCCCTAAATCACTAGGGGGGAATAACAGTTACAATAACCTCCAACTTCTTCATCGACATTGCCATGATGAAAAGACAGCCAATGATGGCAGTCTAGGCAACAAATCTGACTGCAATAGTGTCAAGCCAGAACCGCCCATACCAGATAATTACATCTGGGTAAAGGATATGTTGGTAATGACGTAGGAATGACAAACCCCGTGTAGTTGAGGAGCGGAATGACGAGAAATTGTCACGTTCCGTTTTGTAGAGCAGTAGGAGAGGCGACTCTCTTACTGACTTTAAT
>NZ_JADEXI010000834.1:0-1541 GCF_015207185.1 Microcystis sp. LEGE 08355
GGCCGCAGGGCTTGCGGTGTCAGTCTGTAGAGCGACCATAAGACCAGAACAGAGTAAATCTGTTAAGGCAGGTGCGAAAAATCCTTCGGGAAAGAAGCAGAAACCTAAATCGTGAGGTTTGGGAATCGCCGTCCGTTTTACGGCGGCGAGGATGTCAAAACGATAGGTGACAGGGGGTTTCTTTTTCTTGAAGTGGGGTTCCGTGCCAATATCGGGACGCTGGGGATGTTCCTCGCCATGGTTGTAACTTTTGGCTTCCGTTTGCTTGTTCGTCTTCTTGGGCATTAGCAACTCTTCCTCCCGGGCGAGGTCAATCTTTATTGTAACTGCTCAAC
The DNA here is from genome assembly GCF_015207185.1 of Microcystis sp. LEGE 08355. Lineage (NCBI taxonomy): Bacteria > Bacillati > Cyanobacteriota > Cyanophyceae > Chroococcales > Microcystaceae > Microcystis > Microcystis sp. LEGE 08355. Next base: position 336 of record NZ_JADEXI010000834.1, read on the forward strand.
AACCCCAAGAGAGCCGAAAAAAAGCGAACTTCTCTAGGGAGAAATTCGCCTTAATTTCCAGAAATTCTGAATTTATTAATTAGGCACGAGCTTCGAGACGACCGTAGAAAATGCCGCGAATTTTCACTTCTTCAGCATCTTTTGCCCCTAAATCGGTGTCGGAAGGCTGTTCACTTTCAAAAACACCAGCAAACTCGCCAGTAGAAGCGTCAACTTTAGTCACCTGTAAAGACATAGTACCTTTACCCAGTTCCGTCGCTTTGACGTTAGCACGCTGGAAATCTTGACTATCAGCACTAGCGGGTAAAGCGACAGCGTTATCATAACCCGTTACCACACCCCGACCTTTGGGATCTAAGAAACCAGCGCCACGATAGGAGGGAACTTTAAAGTCGCCTTCAAAATCGGTGGAACTGTTGATAGAGCTAAATCCGGCTTCGGTTTTGCCGGTGAAACCTTTAATGGTAAAGAAGAGGGGAACTCTTTCACCTCCGGGTAATTGTACGGTAATGGGTTGGAAATCAATACCGTCTTCTTCCTTGAGGGTTAAAACACCGTCTTCGCCTACGGTTAAGGTCGCTGTCATCTGTTCTAAACTGGTGGTATCTCTGGTTAGGAGTTTACCCGGGATAAAGGTGGCTGCTTCCCGCTTATTAATGGGTTCACCCTTGACAAAATATTCCTGGGGTTCCAAGCATAAATCTGTCACCACATAACTTTCGCCGCTTTCTAAGGGGAGAGTACCCCGGGTAAACTCGGAAATCTGCGGACATTTGTTAGCTAATCCAGTGTTTAAAATTTCATCATAGGTTAGCTCGTTTCTATTCAGGACGGCACTAGGCGCGTCGCTACAAGCTGTCAACACCCCTAAGCACAAGGCTAAAAAGGCAACTAACAAGGCACGAAATCTCATCTATGTCAACCTCTCTTTGTCAATCTTTACAATTACTACCCTTGATCTATAGCCTGATGAATTATGCGCCAATTCACCGAAACCCAGTTTATCAAAGATCAGTGACCATTGAGAAGATGGGAGACAGGGGACGGCAGGCAGGGGATAGGAGTCAGGAGATAGGAGTCAGGAGGCAAGAGGCAACAGTAAAGAGATTGGAGGAGATTCGGCTAATCGAAGAATAAGCAGTTTAAATACGTCTTAGCTTAGTCGTGCAAAATTAATTTCCTAGTCGAGACTCCGAGACTCCGAGA
>NZ_JADEXI010000835.1:0-1538 GCF_015207185.1 Microcystis sp. LEGE 08355
CCCCACACCCTACACCCTGCCCCTAGGAAAAACTTTTTCAGCAAACCCTAATTAACTCTCCCTTGACTAATTCGTAACGATTACCATCGTCAGGTAACGCCATAAACTCTGCATCAGTCCATACTTTTGTCTCTGGAGTTTTCATCACAGTAGTTTCTCGAACAGACATAATTTATCCTCGGTAAAGATTCACAAGTCAAACCCTTAAAGAATTTCCTGTAACATCCGATTGGCCTGGGAAGCGTAACCACCACCAAATAAATTAAAGTGGTTGAGAATATGGTAGAGATTGTAAAGAGTTTTGCGCTTTTGATAACCAGCATCGAGGGGGAAAACATCGTTATAACCCCGATAAAAAGCCGCCGGAAAACCGCCAAAAAGTTCCGTCATGGCTAAATCTACCTCCCGGTCTCCCCAATAGGTGGCCGGGTCTAAAATTACTGGTTCCCCATCGACGGTAATTGCCGCGTTTCCCGACCACAAATCACCGTGGACGAGGGAGGGATGGGGTTGATGCTGACTCAAAATCTCGCTAATAGCGGGAATAACTTGATCCTCGTCGGGAAAATTGCCGCCTCGCTCCTTCGCAAGTCTTAATTGATAGCCAATACGCTGATGAGCGAAAAAATCCGCCCAATTGTTACTAATGGTATTAATCTGGGGAGTAGAACCAATGGTATTATTACACTGCCAACCAAAGCGATCGGACAGGGAAACTTGATGTAAACGAGCTAAATTTTGCCCCATTTTTTCCCAGCTTTGGCTATTGCCACCGCCGAATTCTAACCACTCTAGCACTAAATAACTAGATTTCTCGGCAATTCCCCAACAAATTGGCTCCGGAACCCTGATAGTCTTGGTAGCGTGAATTTGCTTTAATCCTAAAGCTTCGGCCGCAAACATGGCCTCTTGGTTCGCTTGGTTAATCTTAACGAAATAAATTAAACCATTGCCACTGACCGCATAACCCTGATTGATGCAGCCACCACTAACGGGATGACTTTTCTCAATTTCAAAAGGTTTTTCCGTGGTTTGGGTAATATGTCGGGCAATTTGAGTCCACATGGTTTATCAGTTATCAGTTAGAAGGCAACAGGCAACAGGCAAAAGGCACTCTTGCAATAGTTATTTTAGCTAAGTAGCCGGTTACGATTAAAGATAAAATACAAAGAACCAGAAGCCTGTCCCACTATCTAACGTTAGACCGCGCCGTTTACCTGACTTGGAACTACTCTGGGCAGAAAGAATTGATAGACTATCAATATAGAACCCAGAGGTCAAAGACTTATGCTTAGGGACTCCTCAATCATTAGCGCATCTCCAGAGATTATGGGTGGCACTCCAGTCTTTACCGGTACTAGAGTTCCTGTTCAAACGCTTCTGGACTATCTCAAGGCGGGAGAATCCATAGTTGACATCCTCACCGCCGTAAACGGACGGTGATTCCCAAACCTCACGATTTAGGTTTCTGCTTCTTTCCCTTGCGGGGTTCCGCACCTGCCTTAACAGATTCACTCTGTTCTGGTCTTATGGTCGCT
>NZ_JADEXI010000836.1:0-1532 GCF_015207185.1 Microcystis sp. LEGE 08355
ACTCCCCGACTACGCTAAACTAGCAACTTGTTCCCATCAAAATGGTTTTGAAACCTTTATGATCTATAGTGCCGCCGCTCTCATGGCCTACGTTACAGGAGTCTCCTCATCCCTGACCGCTGTCTGTGCGATCGCTTTTGTGATCCTCCGGCTTCTATTTTCCCTTTTTTATATCACTAATGTCCCGATCGCTCGTTCCCTGATGTTCGGCCTTGGTTCCCTCTGTACTTATACTCTCTTTGGGTTGAGTTTAATCAAGATTCAGTAGAATTACCCAAACCGGATGCAGGAGAGTGGAAAAACGCTATAGTTCGGGAGCGGTAAAGAATTTGCCTAACCCGAACTAAGGTTAATTTTGTTAGTGATAAACCGGTAATTTGGGATTATCCACTGATAACAAACCGGTTAAAAGTGAGGCGGGTTTTTGACTATAGGGCCAAGCAAAAGCATGGCGAAAAGCCGCATCTTGACAAGCTTGTAATTGTCGAAAATCGATCACATCTAGGGTGAGTAAATTTTCGTACTCGAAGGGCAGCCGGACATTGTGTAAACCGGCATTATCGGTACAGATAGCAATATCAACCCCCGCTTCAAAACAGCGATCAAAGACTATCTTTAATTGCGATAAACTTTCGAGGGTGCCAGTTTTTAAATAGGTGGTGGGACAGACTTCTAAACATTGATGACGACGGGCAACTTCCGGCAGCAATTCCGGATATTGTAGGGGAATTTGAATACCGTGACCAATTCTTTGCAGATAGGGCAGTAATTGGGGATAACAACCGTCCTTTGTTTCGTAAATATGGCCGGTGGTGTTTAAACCATTTTCCCTGGCATAACTGTATAAACCAGCAAATTCCTCTAGTCGAGTTTGGTAGTAGGAATCACCCCCAGCAATATCGATCGCACAGACGTATTCTCTCATCCCTAGGGCCAGATCAACGATCGCTTTGTTGACTTCGGAGGGAAGTCGCGAGTGCATACAGAGAATTTGACTGGTAATAATCGGATATTCGCTCATTTTCGAGGCTTGACCGACGATCTCGACAATCAAGCGCATTTGCTCGATTCGCTCTGTTTGGTTCAAATGTTCGTCGGTGCGATAGTAGGGAGTATAGCGCAATTCTAAATAGGCAAGATTCTCGAAGATGTAAGCACCGCGAATCAGACGATAGATAAAATAGGGCAAAGTTTGGGCGGTTTGAACACTTTCGACGAGGGTGTGTAATTCCAAATACTCATCTAAACTATTGCGTTTGCGGGTGTAAAATTCCTCAAAAGCGGGGTATTCCTGGAATTTGGCCGCTAAATCCCGCTCATGTCTGTGAAAGTAGCGCCAGAGAATTCTCGGTACTACCGATCCCCCTAAATGCCGATGCAAATCCGCGTATAAAGCCACAACTCCGCTGCTCCTTAGTCTCTCAAATGTTCCTTAAATATAACGAAGTTTTACAATTGTTTGACAATCGTTCCCAAATAGTATCAGTACCTAGGGTTTGCTGAAAAAGTTTTTCGTGGGGGCAGGGTGTGGG
>NZ_JADEXI010000837.1:0-1524 GCF_015207185.1 Microcystis sp. LEGE 08355
TCAAGAAACTGGTCAAACTAATCCTATTGAAAGATTAAATAATACCTTTCGACAAAGGATTTCTCGGCTGGTGAGAGAGAGTCTATCTTTCTCTAAAAAAATGGAGAATCACGTTGGGGAACCCTTTGGTATTTTATCCATGACTACAATGCACAGCAAAGCAAAGGATTAAGCCGCCATCACTACTACCGAATCACCACCCAATCTTCTTCGCAAAATCTTGATTATTCTCCTTTCGATCGAGCTAAAAAAAATTTTTTCCCAGTCCTTGACAACTTATGTTAAGTTGATAGTGGCAGTTGCAAGAAATTAACCCCCAGTTCTCACCTAGGAATTGTTAAGATGAGGAATTTTTTCTCGTCGGTTTCTGGTGCGAAGAATGGAGTTGAAAACGATTACCTGTCCAACTCGATCCAGGTCCCTTGGTAGAGTGACTGACGGATTGGATAAAGCGATGTCAGGCTTGTCATCGATAATCAGGTAAACGTAATCCGATTCACCGTTGAAATCAAGCAACACGCTTTCCCATTTCGTCAGCGTTGATACAAAGATTTCTTGAAGTCGGGCTAAGATTTCATTGTTAATAGCAATGGCCGGTATTTGATGACGAATACGACCTGAGCGGTAAGTCTATAAACAGAGCAAAATTTATGATTGTAATCAGTTGACATATTAGGCGGTAAGTGTTATAATCTAATTGTACATCACGAAACGAACGACAGTGATAACGCTTACCTAGCAGTACAAACTAAAGGTAAACAGACAACAGGAACGGGAGATAATCCACATTCTTGATGTTGCCAAAAGCGTTTACAATTACGCGCTCTCGGAACGGAAAGATTGGTTGAACTCTCGAAAGTGTCTTGCGGATCGCTGTTCGCTAGTTTCCGAGTACATAATTCCTGCGGATGAACCCTATCCAAATTACTTCGTTCAAGCTAAAAATCTAACGGAAGCTAAAAAAGTTTACCCGATATTAAAGACGATTAACGCTCAGGTTTTACAGCAAGTCTTTAAAACTTTAGATAAAGCTTTTGACCACATGAAATCGAAAGGCTTCGGCTTTCATAGATTCAAGAAAAAGATGCGGAGTTTGGTTTTTCCTGCGCTGTCAAAAAACTTTCTAGGGGATGGATGTTTGAATTTTCCACAATTGGGAAAAATTCGGATTAGGAAATCCAGAAAGTACCCGTCTGGATTCGAGCCTAAACAAGCTCGAATTATCCAAAAAGCGTCGGGATTTTACGTTTCGGTTTCCTTCCAATCTACGGAATTAGTTCCCGATATGACAGTAGGGAAGACCTGTTTAGGAATTGACGCGGGAATTGAAAGTTTTGTCGCTACTTCACGGGGAGATTTAATCAAAGCCCCTCGATTTTTGTTGAAAGTACAGAGTCAGCTTAAATTGCTACAAAGACGCTTGAAACGGAAAACTAAAGGCTCTAGCAATTGGTTAAAACTTCAGGAGAAGATAGCAAGATTACACGAAAAAGTGTCTAATCCCCGTAGAGATTGGCACTTTAA
>NZ_JADEXI010000838.1:0-1522 GCF_015207185.1 Microcystis sp. LEGE 08355
CCTCCCTAGCTCCATTTTTGCGGGGGTAATCCGACGCAACCAGAGAGATAATAAGCCATCTTCCCAGGCACTTTTTAGCCATTTATTGCCACGGGAATTGAGCAAAAGGTAGTTTAACTCGGATTGTACCCTTTCGGCGGCTACACGGTGCAATAAAGGGGCAAGAGAACGGATAGTTGCACGGGTATGGGGTTCGATTTCAAAGTCCAATTGAGCCGCTTGTCGATAGGCCCTTAATAATCTTAGGGGATCATCTTGGAGATTTTCGCGGGAAATCATCCGCAGAGATTGGCAGCCTAAATCTTTTAATCCCCCTAAAGGATCGAAAATTTCTTGGGTATAGAGATTATAAGCGAGAGCATTAACGGTGAAATCCCGTCTTTTTAGGTCTATTTCTAGAGATTCTCCCTCCTGTTGCGCGAAATCAAGAGTCCCCTGCGGAAAAACGACGCGAGCAATTTGACGAACCGCATCTAAAACCACAAAACCGGCTTTATAATGATGGGCAATAGTTTGGGCAATTTCGATCGCTTTTTCGGGAACCACAAAATCTAGGTCAATATAGTCTTTCTGACGGTTTAATAAAGCGTCTCGCACAGCACCACCGACTAAATAAGCATTTTCTGGCAATTCTTGCTGATTAATCGCAAAAACTTCTTTAACTAAACTATCTAGGTTTTTTTGACAAGACATCGAGAAGATAAATTTACAAAAATATAATTTTGACCGGCCCCATTTGGGGAGAGACTGAGCTAGATTAACGGAAAAGACCTATAGAGTTAAACTTATGTGTATTTGTATTAACTGCTATTTTGTTGATCGCTGTCTCACCTATCATGCCGTAGAAACACAACATCAGGAACGTCATCTCACCGAGACACCGGACTTTGAGGCGAAGAATCCTTCTATTAACGTTAACATTCGCACCAAGGAAGATTATATCGAAATGGAGTGGGATGTGGTGGGTTGTGAAAGCTTTTTACGCGAAACCGGTAAATGGTCTAGTTTGCGGCCAGGTGAACCAGTTCCCACCTAAAACACCTGAACTACCCATACATATCTACTACAAGAGCCGAAAGTTAATCCCCAAATATGTCTTGGACAGCCAACGATTCGAGGAATGCGTAATTTAAGAGCGAGGTATTTATGGGTAAAGAAGAGGAACTACTTGAACAATGGCGAGAATTGACCTCAGAAAAGCAACAAAAAGTTTGGCAATTTGTTCAAATACTTAAATCTGAGTCACAAACAACACCAGAAGCTAAATTTATTCCCCAAACACCATTAAGCAAAAAGTTATGGGAAATTCGACAGCGAGCGATTGCATCTGGATTGCAACTGCTCAATGAAGACGAAATAGAACAAGAACTTGCTGCACGTCGAGGAGGATGCACTTCATCGAAAATTTGGGTCTGAAACCCCGTCGTTCTACGACGGCTTTACTGTTAAATATTAGCACATTTACGAAATATATGCTAAAATGTGAGACATGGAAAAAGCCTACTCGTTTCGATTTTACCCC
>NZ_JADEXI010000839.1:0-1520 GCF_015207185.1 Microcystis sp. LEGE 08355
CTATAAGGGTTCCATCCCTTATAACCCCCGTCCATTGCATAACACAAACCGAAGAGCCAAAAATTCTTTACCTGAGCTTGTAGCGATCGGCAATGAGCTATTCCCCGCCATGAGATAATAGACGGTGCTTTATGTCTTCAGTAATTTTCGATGACTGCTGTTTCCGAGTGTTTTCGTTCTCTCCGTTGCCAGGGGAATTGTGCCTTGATTCCCTTTATTACTGCCGGTGATCCCGATTTATCTACCACTGCCCAAGCTTTACGCATTTTAGACCGAGCAGGGGCTGATCTGATCGAGTTGGGGGTTCCCTATTCCGATCCTCTCGCGGATGGTCCGGTTATTCAAGCGGCGGCCACCCGCGCTTTAAATCGGGGTGTCAAGTTGGAAGATGTGCTAGAAATCGTCAAAAATGCTCAGGGAGAGGTGAAAGCTCCGATTATTCTCTTTACTTACTACAATCCCATCTATCATCGCGGGATAGATGTCTTTTTAGACCAAATTAAAGCAGCTGGGGTGAGTGGTTTGGTGGTTCCCGATTTACCCCTAGAGGAAGCGGAAAGTCTGCTGCAACCGGCTGCCGCTAAGGGAATTGAAGTGATTTTATTGGTAGCGCCTACCAGTCCCCCGGAACGAATACAAGCGATCGCCAGGCAATCCCAAGGTTTTATTTATCTGGTGAGTGTCACGGGAGTGACGGGAATGCGGAACCAAGTGGCCACCAGAGTGGAGGAATTGCTCGATTCTATCCGTTCTGTCACCGATAAACCCGTAGGGGTAGGATTTGGCATTTCTGACCCGACACAGGCACTACAGGTGAAAAACTGGGGGGCTGATGCGGTAATTGTCGGCAGTGCCATGGTTAAACGTCTGGCCGATAATTCCCCCGGCGATGGGTTAAAATCCCTTGAGGAATTCTGTCGTAGTTTAAAACAGGCGATTCAGTGAGGGGTTAGAAATTCTTCTAAGGGAATTCCGATTGCGGGGCGATCGAGGTACAATCTCTCTGGGATTCCCTTTTCTGCTGGTTTTAACGCTCGGTGGCGGCAGTAGGGATTGTTCCCTTAAAAGAGCATTGTACCTTGTTCTACGGGTGGCGCTCACGAATAAAATTGGTGCGTTACGGCCGATTGTTGATTTTAGTTTTTTGTCCAAATTAGCACCCGCAAACACGCACCCTACAATCTACAGACAAAAGATTATTTTCGATTACAATGTCGGTATGGAATAACCCGTAAAATAATCCGTAGGTTCGGTTAAACGACGTGCAACCCAACACAAAACATGAAGAATAATAGGGGGGTGATGTTGGGTTTCCGTTGTCAACCAACCTTGCAAAATAGGCGTACTGCTACGCAGTGCCTTCGGCATCGCACTTGATATCTTAATAGCTAAATTGCTTGTTTGCCAAATTCAGGAACAACCAGGTTGACTTCCTTCGAGTTGTAACCAAATGCTTCTACCTGAGACTTGATCAAATCAAGAGCATCATAATAAGCAAGGCTTTGTCCTTTATAGAAAGA
>NZ_JADEXI010000840.1:0-1516 GCF_015207185.1 Microcystis sp. LEGE 08355
CCCCCCCCGACATCGGGGGGGGCAGGTGGGGTGTGGGGTGTAGGGTTTTACCGATTTTGAGGTAGTCAGTTACCTAATTTTCAGGGAAAAAGTACCTGAATTTTACCCCCGATCACTCCCAGAACTGGTACTTTTTGATTGACAAAAGGTCTAAAAGTCTTATCCAACAAAGTTTTTAGATTTATTCAGCAAACCCTAACTACATCAAAACCTTGAGACTGTCAAGAGCTAAATGAACATTTTGACGAACTGAGGCAGCGGAAGTGTGTAGATCCAGACGTTCAGCATCGGTCAAACGCACTTCCAGAATACTTTCCACACCCCGACAGCCTAGGCGACAGGGAACCCCCAGATAGACATCCTGTAAACCGTATTCACCCTTGAGATAGGCTGCCGCCGGCAGTAAACGGGATTGATTTCTCAATATCGTCTCGACCATGGTACAGGCAGAGGAAGCAGGGGCGTAATAAGCGCCGCCAGTTTGCAGTAATTTGACGATTTCAGCCCCACCGTTGCGAGTTCTCTCCACTAAACGATTAATTGTTATCTCGTCCATTAATTCGGTAATCGGCACACCACTGACGGTACAGTAACGGGGTAAGGGCAACATTAAATCACCGTGACCACCCAAAACCATAGCATGAACGTCGGCGGTACTAACCCCCAATTCCATGGCGATAAAGCTTTGTAAACGGGAAGAATCGAGGACCCCTGCCATTCCCATCACTCTTTGGGGGGGTAAACCGGTTGCTTGCCAGACTAGATAGGTCATCACATCAAGGGGATTAGTGATGACGATAAAAATGGCTTCCGGAGAATACTTGAGGCATTTAGTGGCGGCCTCGACGACAATTTTGGCATTGACATTCATGAGGTCATCGCGACTCATGCCCGGTTTTCTGGCTAATCCAGCCGTAATCACGACAATATCCGAGCCTGCCGTGTCTTCGTAGTTATTAGTGCCGATAATCTCGCTGTCGTGCAGTTCTATGCCCTGAGCTTCCATCAAATCTAGGGCAATACCCTGGGGTAAACCATTGACGATATCGAGGAGAACTACATCGGCGAGGTTTTTTTCGGCGATGCGTTGGGCCAGGGTGCGTCCGACGTTACCAGCACCAATAACCGAGACTCGGGGCGATTGACAGGGGAGGAGTGTATCGTAGAAGTCAGCCATGGTTTATGGATGAGGCAATATCCTCATCAGACGGGTTCCAGTTGTTCGAGCTTTAGCCACACACTGGGGGTAGGAACATAGAATTTAATCAAAGCGTAATCATCTTTTACATCCAAGACTTCTGCTGTCGAGTTGAACATATAACTGGGTAAACGGCGATCGCTGGCTAGGGCTTCGAGGCTATTTTCTAGGTTTCCCGTCACCACGCGGACTAAAGCTCCTTTCTTAATTGTAGCTGCCATGTTTTTCTCGTTAAATTTGCTTGGGGGTTTCTTCCATAAATTGTTACATATTCGGGCAGGCCTCTGACAAGAGGGGGTGTGGGGCTGTCTCTTCTAC
>NZ_JADEXI010000841.1:0-1515 GCF_015207185.1 Microcystis sp. LEGE 08355
TTCGTAAATGTGCTAATATTTAACAGTAAAGCCGTCGTAGAACGACGGGGTTTCAGACCCAAATTTTCGATGAAGAATCCCTCGCATGAGTGCTTCGGGGAGTGTCAACGACGCTACGAGTCCTGAAAAGATTTTCGTCGCTGCTCAATCAAGGCATGAAAACTCACATCTGATAACTGATCACTGACTGCCGATTACTGATTTGACATTTGGGCGGTGATTACGGTGAGATCGATCGCCCTTTCGCCCCTTCTGATTCTTAGGGGTAAAGATTGACCGATCCCGGTTTTTTCCACCATTTCCTGTAACTCACCGCCATCGCTAACCGGTTGATTATTAGCTGTGACAATCACATCCCCGCGACGGATACCGGCTTTTTCGGCGGGGGTATTGGGTAGGACTTTCACCACCAAAATTCCCGACACTTCCGGCACGATCAGGGGAGAATTAGGGTTTTGATTATTGGCCCGGGCTAAATCGGGAGTTAGATTAACCATCTGCACACCGATATAGGGATGGGCCACCTTTTGACCTGATTCTAGGGTCGCTTGTAACTGTTTGGCCCGGTCGATGGGAATGGCAAAACCGATGCCCATGGCATCAGCACGAATGGCCGTATTGATGCCGATGACTTCTCCTTGGGCGTTGAGTAACGGACCGCCGGAATTACCCGGGTTAATAGCGGCATCGGTTTGGATAAAATCAATGCGTTTATCGGGAATACCCGCCTTAGCCGCCGAGCGCCCGATCGTGCTAATAATTCCTAAAGTTACCGTATTATCTAGACCGACGGGATTGCCTACTGCGATCGCCCAGTCCCCCACTTGTATGGATGAGGAATTGCCGAGGACGGCTACAGGTAAATTTTCCCCTTGGGGATTAATTTTCACTACCGCCAAATCAGTGATCTCATCAGTACCGCGTACTTCCCCCTTGAAGCTACGACCATCTTTTAAAGTTACCGTTACCTTATCGGCATTATCGACCACATGGGCATTAGTTAAGATTAAACCACTGCCATCGATAATAAAACCCGATCCCTGGCCAGCCACTCGCTGCTGGGTGGGAAGACGAAACTGTTCTCCAAAAAACTCCTGAAAAAAAGGATCATCAAAAAAGGGGCTATTGGGACGAGTAATGATCGCTTCGGTGTCAATTCGCACTACTGCCGCACCCGTGCGCGCCACTGCCTTAGCGACAAAACTTTCCGCCGTCATCTCCGGGGGAATTCTGGCCAGATCGGCGGCAGTGCTGGGCAGATTTTGAGCATTTACCGCCGCTAAACTGCTAAAACCGAGCATAATTCCCAGAAAAGTTGCTAAAGCGTGGGTAATAGTTCGCCGTAACCCTGTAGGAAGTTTCATACTTTGATCTCTGAATTCTGATGTTTTGACTGTTTCTGTCTATCGGTTCACAGACCGACTATTAAAAATCTAACAAATCGATCGCTCCGATTAAACTAAGACGCATCTTAACCGCCTATCCTTAGATTAGCTGACCCCCCCTTGCCACCCC
>NZ_JADEXI010000025.1:0-18783 GCF_015207185.1 Microcystis sp. LEGE 08355
TCCCGAAGCGTAGTAATCACTCCTCTCGCGCCATAATAATTCTAGACAACTAAGGAGAATGATGATCTGTTGCAGGTGTAGATCACTTGCCAAGGGTGGTTCATCACTCCATAAATCTGTGGGGGGACAGGCAACTTCTGGGATTATGTCTAGGGCTGTCATGACTTTTTCCCGGTATTTTAGGATTGATTAATTATAGCTTTTTACCACAATTGCAGAGATAGGGCGGGCGGGATTTTAACCAATAACTTAATCCTAGACCTTGACCGATCGCCTTTCGCACTTTATCCTAGCGCCATGGGCAAATATGTTAAAACTTCTATACAATAGCGCCAATAAGCCCGATAACAACGATGACTGAAACCCTAATTCAACCCGCAACCCTAGTAGAACTCTTACGTTACCGCGCCACGACACAACCGGACGGCCATGCCTACACTTTTCTTATCGATGGTAAAAAAGAAACCCCACCTTTAACCTACAGTGAACTCGATCGCCAAGCAAGAGCAATCGCCGCCTATTTGCAAAAATACCAGGCCCAAGGGGAACGCGCCCTATTACTCTATCCTCAAAGTTTAGAAGTAGTGGCCGCTTTTTGTGGTTGTCTCTACGCGGGAGTGATTGCCATTCCCGTCCCCCCACCGGAATCGGGACGACTTAAGCGCACTCTGCCCCGTTTACGGGCAATTGTCAAGGATGCTAATGCCACCTTTGCCCTAGTTACCGAAAGTATTCTGACTCTTATTGAAGGTGTTAAGGAAGAATTTCCAGAATTCGACCAAATGAAATGGATTACTACCGAAAGCATTGATATTTCGCTGGCGGATCAATGGCAAGATCCCCAGGTGGATAAATCGGCGCTTGCTTATCTGCAATATACCTCCGGTTCGACTAATATCCCCAAAGGGGTGATGTTAAGTCATTTTAACCTGATGCACCATTGCGGTTACTTGCAAAAAGCTTGTGGTTACGAACCGGATAGCGTTACCCTCACTTGGATGCCCTATTTCCACGATTACGGGTTAGTCGAAGGTATCACCGTCCCCCTCTACAACGGTACACCCTGCTATCTGATGTCTCCCTTTGCTTTTATTAAGCGTCCGATGCAGTGGTTAAAAAATATTACTAAGTACAAAGTTACCCATAGTCAAGCCCCCAACTTCGCCTATGATCTTTGTACTCGTAGGATTAAGGCTGCCGATTTAGCGGAATTAGACCTGAGCAGTTGGCAGGCCGCGGGAAATGCCGCCGAACCGATTAACCCGAAGGTAATGGCCAAATTTGTCGATACTTTTGCAGATTATGGCTTTTCTTGGCAAACTTTCGCCCCTGCCTACGGATTAGCTGAATATACCCTCTTGATTTCTAATAAACCCAAGGGAACCACCCCAATTATCACCGCTTTGGATGCAACCGCCTACGAACGCGGTAAAATTGTCCCTGTAGGCTCCGCTCGAACCACGGGAGTTAGATACGTCCCCAGTTGTGGTCGTCGCGTCTGTGATACCCGTATAGCTATGGTTAATCCCGATACTTTCACCCTTTGTGCAGCCGATGAAGTGGGCGAAATTTGGGCCAGTGACCCCAGTATGGCCGCCGGATATTGGCAACGGGAAGACGCAACCAAAGAAACTTTTCAAGCTTATCTTGCTGATACAGGAGAAGGACCGTTTTTACGCACCGGAGATTTAGGTTTTCTTCTCGATGGGGAATTACATATCACGGGACGGATTAAGGATTTAATTATTGTCCGTGGCAGTAATCATTATCCCCAGGATTTAGAATGGTCAGTACAGCATCTTAATGAGGTTTTTCGTCCCGATTATGGTGCGGCTTTTTCCATTGAAGATAATGGGGAAGAACAGTTAGTTATTGTCCAGGAATTAGAACGTCGCAGCGGCGAATTAGATACGGCTAAATTAATCGCCGATATCCGTCAAGAAATCGCCGAAGAACACGAAATTATGACCCATGCCATTGTTTTAGCTAAATCGGGAACAATTCTCAAAACTGCCAGCGGCAAAATTCAACGTCGCGCTATTAAACAGAATTTTCTCAATGGTAATATGAGTGTTATCGATGCTTGGTCAGAAAATCCTCAGTTAGTTAGTAAATTTGATCGCTCTAATTCTGCAACAGAAGCATAGTTTTTCGGGTGGGCATTGCTCACCCGATCGAGTATAACAGAGGCAGGGGGCAGGAGGCAGGGGTAGGGTTGATTCATGAATCAACCCTACCCGTTGGGGGCGTGGCGCGGTCACTGAGCGTGTCGAAGTGCCGCCCCCAAACCTCAGAGCGCATTAGTTTTTCGGTGGGATGCTTACAGACGGCTGCTGATATATCTGTAATAATTTAAGAGTCACTCCACTTGCATTTGAACAGAAAAAGTAAGGGCGAAGCATTCGGATAGGAAATCTACGGTTTCAGCGATAGGTTATCGCTCGAATGCTTCGCCCCTACGGGACCCTTGACTTGTGGGGAAAGGTAGAAATTAAGAGGCAAATAATCCCGATATTAATAAAAACATCAGCCAGATTAAAAACAGGAAAATTAATCAATCTAAAATCGAGAAAATCCACCACATAACCAAACAAAAAGCGATCAATACCATTGCCGAAAGCCCCTGCTAAAATAAAACCGTAGGCTAATTGTTCCCAACGACTTAAATGGGGTCCAAAGTAAGCAAAAGCCATTAATCCCAAACTAACTAATAAGGATAGCCATTTTAGCCAACCAACACCGCCCCGAAAAGCACTAAAAGCCGCCCCAGTATTAATCACATAGGTAAAATGAAAAACCCCCGGAATAATCGGAAAAGTATCACCGATTTGCTCAAAACTCTGCACGTTTATATACTTAGTTACTTGGTCTAAAATTAATCCAATCACCGCCACTATCCAAAACCAGCGATTCTTGTTTAACATTGGCTGTGGCATCAATAAAATAATAATTTACGGAAGAAAAAAGCAATAATTACCACCACACAAATTACTACTAATTGCCCTAAAAATGGCCAGACTGAATAATTCATAAATAGGGTGGGCAAACTATCGGGAAAGGTGATTTGACCGGCTTGGGGCTGAAAAATCGACAATCCCAGCATATATAATAAACCGCACAGATGAATCACTAACAAACCGGCAAAAGCACTTAAAGCTAGGGTTTCTATCTTGGCACGCCAGCGAAAAGCCAACCAACCACACAGCCATGCCCCCGGCATAAAGCCTAAAATATAGCCAAAACTGGGTTCTTTCAGATAACCTATTCCCCCACCCTGAGCAAACACAGGCAACCAAGTTAAACCGAGAAAAATATAGGCCACCTGGGCAAGAAGCCCGGCATTTTTGCCCCCCAGACAGCCCGTTAACAATACTGCCCCAATTTGGTAAGTTATGCCTAGTTTTTGCGAAGATAGACCCGTAGCCGACCAACTAGCCAGGCTAACTGGAACAAATGTACCAAAAATTGTCAGCAACAAACCAATCAAGGCCCAGATTAACTCATTGGGAACCGATGCGGAAGTGCGCCGGGGCGGAGAGCCTCGTCCTCGACGTGATTTAGGTTGCCTGTTGGGGTTGGTATTCACCGGGGATGGGGGCTTCTCCTCCTATTAAACTAAGATCAGCCAACATCGCCTGATCCTGTTGGGGGGGTTGTCCTAGAGTGGTCAAATAATGCCCAATCAGCATAGCATTAATTCCCGATTTTAGCCCCAGATTTTGCAATTCTCCCATCACCGCCTCTCGTCCCCCGGCATAACGGAGGATTTGTTGGGGTAAGATAAACCGGAAAATAGCGATCGCTTTTAGAGCAGTAAAAGGGTCCAGTTTGGGTAAATGACCTAAAGGGGTGCCACTTCTGGGGTTTAATAGGTTAATCGGCACGGATTCCACTGCTAATTCCGCCAGAGAAAAAGCTAAATCAATGCGATCAGTCCAACTTTCCCCCATACCGATAATTCCCCCCGTACAAGCTTGAATTCCCGCCGCTTTCAGGTTTTTTACCGTTTCTACCCGATCCTGCCAACTGTGGGTGGAGACGACGTTAGGATAAAAATTCTCGGAAGCTTCCAGATTGTGATTATAACGGGTAACTCCAGCTTCTTTTAAGGCCTGCGCTTGGGCAAGGGTTAACTCTCCCAAGGCGCAACAGGGTTTAATCTTGGCTGTTTCGATGATTTCTTGAACTGTGGCCAGTATTTCCTCGAATTCCTGCGATTTAGGGCTATTATACTTTAATCCCCGGCCTTGACTAACTAAACAGAAGCGTTTGGCCCCCGCGTCGGCTGCCGCTTTCGCATGGCTGACGATTTCCTCGCGACTTTTTAAACCGTAGATAGGCGAATCTTGTCCGGGATGGTGGGCGGATTGGGAACAAAAACTGCAATTTTCCGAACAACTTCCCGATTTTATGTTGATTATGCTACATAAATCCACAGTATTGCCACAACAGGCCTGACGAATGCGATCGGCAGCCTCACATAAGCTGAAAATATTTTCCTGACCTTCGATCGCAGTTAAAGCCAGGGCTTCTTGCTTACTGAGTCGATCGCCGGCGATAATCTGATTAGCCCTAGTCTGTAACCAGTTTTTTAAGGCTTCTCCCTCCATGGGGATAGATTGAGTAGCGGTGTGTGTAGAGACTTGTACCACGTCGTTTATGCTCTAACTAAGTTAGGCTCATCTTATCATTGTTCAGTTACCGAGGAAAGATTAATAAAAAACTTTAGAAAAAAATACTCTTTTGTGCTAAACTACCCGCAAAAGTTATATCGTCTCCGATTTTATGAAAGTTATTCCCACGGAAATTCCTGATGTTTTAATCATTGAACCGCAAGTTTACGGAGACGATCGAGGTTTTTTCTTGGAAAGTTTTAATCAGAAAGATTTTCGAGAAAAAACTGGGGTTAATACCACTTTTGTCCAGGATAATCACTCTATGTCCTTAAAAAATGTCCTGCGAGGATTGCACTATCAAATCCCCAATCCCCAGGGTAAACTGGTGCGAGTAGTGAGCGGTAGTGTTTTTGATGTGGCCGTGGATGCGCGTCAAAGTTCCCCCACTTTTGGGCAATGGGTAAGCTGTGTTTTAAGTGCGGAAAATAAACGAATTTTCTGGGTTCCCGAAGGTTTTGCCCATGGCTTTCTAGTTCTCTCTGAACGAGCCGAATTTCTCTACAAAACCACTAATTATTATTATCCCCAATACGAAAAAACTATTTTATGGAATGATGCTGATTTAGGGATTGATTGGCCCCTAGATACCCCCCCGATTCTCTCCCCTAAAGACCAAGCTGGACAACCCTTTAAATCCGTGGAAGTTTTCCCCTAAAGACGATGAAAAAAGTTTTACTAATTGGTGCTAAAGGTCAAGTGGGACAAGAGTTACAGGTAACTTTACCCCAGTGGGGCGAAGTTATTAGTATCGGTCGAGAAGAACTAGATTTAACTAACTCGGAAAAAATCAGCCAGTTAATTAGGGAAATTCACCCCGATTATCTGGTTAATGCCGCCGCTTATACGGCAGTGGATAAAGCCGAAATCGAGCCAGATTTAGCCTATTCTATCAATGCTATAGCCCCAAAAATCATGGCGGAATCTGCCGAGAAAATTCAAGCTAAATTTCTCCACATTTCCACCGATTATGTCTTTGATGGTCGGAAAAATACCCCCTATCTAGAAACCGATCTAACTAATCCTTTAGGGGTTTATGGACAATCAAAGTTAAGGGGAGAAGAGGAGATTAAAACTGTTAATTCTCAGGCAATTATCCTGCGTACTGCTTGGGTTTATGGCAGTTATGGCAAAAGTAATTTTGTCAAAACTATGCTGAGATTAGGCAAGGAAAGAGAGGAGTTAAAAGTAGTAGTGGATCAGGTGGGAAGTCCCACTTGGGCCAAAGATATCGCCACGGCCATTACTCAGCTTTTAATTAATGTCGATAATCCCGCAGGAATCTATAATTTTACTAATAGCGGTGTTGCCAGTTGGTTTGATTTAACTAAAGCGATTTTTGAGGAGGCAAAAATAAGCGGTATTCCCTTAAAAATTCAGAGAGTAATTCCCATTACTACTGCTGAATATCCTACCCCGGCAGTGCGTCCGGCCTACTCGGTTCTTTCTGGTCAAAAAATCTCGCAACAATTGGGTTATATTCCTCCCTATTGGCGAGATTCTCTCAAAGCTATGCTCAACCAACTATTTAATCTTTAAAACTATGAAAGCACTAATTTTATCCGGTGGTAAAGGTACGAGGTTACGTCCCCTAACTTATACTGGGGCAAAACAGTTAGTTCCCGTGGCCAATAAACCGATTTTATGGTATGGAATCGAATCAATTGTCGCCGCAGGAATTACCGATATTGGCATTATTATCAGTCCCGAAACCGGGGAAGAAATTCGTCAGACCACGGGCAGTGGTGAACAGTTTGGCGCTAAGATAACTTATATTCGCCAAGATCAACCAGCAGGATTAGCTCACGCGGTTAAAACTGCCCAATCTTTCCTAGGAGATTCCCCCTTTATTATGTACTTGGGTGATAACCTAATCGAGGATGATTTATCGCCCTTTTTAGACTCTTTCCACAAACAGTCTCTTGACGCTTTAATTCTCCTGCGAAAAGTGTCTAATCCTAGTGCTTTTGGGGTGGCAAAAGTAGATGAAACCGGCAAAGTTTTATACCTAGTCGAAAAACCCAAAGAACCCCCCTCAAATTTAGCTTTGGTGGGGATTTATTTTTTTGCCCCCACCATTCACCAAGCGATCGCATCTATTCAACCTTCGGGCCGGGGTGAGTTAGAAATTACCGACGCTATCCAAGAATTAATCAATCAAAATAAAGCAGTAGAAGCCAATAAACTACTAGGTTGGTGGTTAGATACGGGGAAAAAAGATGATTTATTAGAAGCAAATCGGATTATCCTCGATACCAGTCTAGAAATCGCTTTACTAGGAGAAATTGATCCTAATAGTCAGGTGATCGGACGGGTAAAAATTGGTCAGGGTAGTAAAATTATTAATAGTACCATTCGCGGCCCTGTCATTATTGGAGAAAATTGTCACATTGAGAATTGTTTTATCGGTCCCTATAGCAGTATAGCTAATGGCACAAAATTAATCGATGCCGACATAGAACACAGTGTAATTCTCAAAGATGCCACGATTATTGGCATTCATCAGCGCATAGTTGATAGTGTTATCGGACGACGGGCAAAATTAGAAATTGCTCCCCAACGTCCAAAAGCTTTACGCTTTATGATCGGGGATGATTCCCATGTGGAATTAGTGTAGTTATTGGGGATTAACTGCTTGTTTAATTAGGGTCTGCTGAAAAAGTTTTTCCTGGAGGCCGGGTGTGGGGTGTAGGGTGTAGGGTGTAGGGTTTTACCGATTTTCAGGGGTTCAATGACCTAATTTTCAGGGAAAAAGTATCTGAATTTTCCTCCCAATCACTGCAATCGCTGGCACTTTTTGATGGGAAAAAAGTCTAAAAGCCTTATCCAACAAGGTTTTTAGATTTATTCAGCCAACCCTAACTATGTTATAATCAAGAGTCTGACCTATTTTACCGTTCTAGAACTATGACGCAACAGTATCGCATTACCCTACTACCCGGCGATGGCATCGGGCCGGAAATCCTCGCTGTCACCGTAGAGATACTGAAAGTCATCGCTAAAAAATTTGACCTCCAGTTTGACTTCCAAACCGCTTTAATTGGAGGGGCAGCCATTGATGAAACCGGCAGTCCTCTCCCCGAAGCAACCCTGAGCGCCTGTAAAAATAGTGATGCTGTTCTCCTGGCCGCTATCGGGGGTTATAAATGGGATAATTTACCCCGGCAGCAAAGGCCAGAAACGGGATTATTAGGCTTAAGATCCGGTTTAGGTCTTTTTGCTAATTTACGTCCTGCCACCATTTTTCCGCAATTAATCGACGCGTCTAGTCTCAAACGGGAGATTATCGAGGGAGTGGATATCATGGTCGTCCGGGAATTGACCGGGGGTGTTTACTTCGGTCAACCGAAGGGAATTTTTGAGACGGAAACGGGAGAAAAATGCGGTGTAAATACGATGGTTTACTTAGAATCGGAGGTGGACCGCATCGCTAAGGTGGCCTTTGAAATTGCCCAAAAACGCGGTAAGAAACTCTGTTCCGTCGATAAAGCTAATGTTCTTGATGTTTCCCAACTCTGGCGCGACCGGGTGACGAAAATAGCCGCTAATTATCCCGATGTGGAACTTTCCCATCTCTACGTCGATAACGCAGCCATGCAGTTAGTCCGGGCCCCCAAACAATTTGATACTATCGTCACGGGCAATTTATTCGGTGATATTCTCTCCGATGAAGCGGCCATGTTAACGGGTAGTATCGGAATGTTACCCTCCGCTAGTTTAGGGACTGCTGGGGTGGGAGTTTTTGAACCTGTCCACGGTTCGGCCCCAGATATCGCCGGCCAAGATAAGGCCAATCCGATCGCCCAGATTCTCAGTGCTGCTATGATGTTAAGATATGGGCTAAATCAGCCTTTAGCGGCAGCTGCGCTGGAAAAAGCCGTCGAAAAAGTCTTAGAGTTTGGTTATCGTACTGGAGATATTTTCTCAGAAGGTATGACCTTAGTGGGATGCCAAGCTATGGGCCAGGCCATCCTGAAAGTTTTAGAATCCTAACAAAAGTGACAAATTCGGAAATCGTCATATACCATTGATTTAATAAATACGTCAATTTAATCGTGGGGAGACGAGTGAGATGGTGGCCCTATCCCAGAAAACAGAACAACAGCGTGTCGATATGGAAATCCCAATTTTGTTAGATCCTACTGTCCTAAGGGCAGCCAGACGCATTTATCGCATCTACTGTACCCTCAATAGCCGAGTTAGTAAACGTCCTTTCGGTGTCGCTATTAACCGCGACAATCATCGCGGTCAATTAATTTTTAACAATAAACCGATTCTTCTCCCCGGGGAATGTTTCGTCCCGATTAAGCAAATCGAATCGGAAGCCTATTAATTTTTGTGAAGATTTGCCCCGAATATCTTGCCAAACGTCAGCTAATACCCACTGGCGTAATTTTTTGTCTAATATAGGGTTTGCTGAATAAATCTAAAAACATTGTTCGATAAGACTGTTAGACCTTTTTGAAACCCAAAAGTACCGGCCATTGGAGTAATTGGGGGGAAAATTCCTGGACTTTTTCCCTGAAAATCGGTAAAACCCTACACCCTACACCCTACACCCCACACCCCACACCCAAGACAAACTTTTTGCCGCAAACCCTAATATAAAAAGATGTTCGGGAATAATCTTAACTCTACCCTAATCCAAGACCTCGATCGCCTAGAAAATCGTCTTCGGGAAATTCCCCTCGAACCGGGGGTGTACTTCCTGCGCGACCAAAATGGCGAAATTCTCTACATCGGTAAATCCAAAAAACTCCGGTCTAGAGTCCGTTCCTATTTTCGTCCCAGTCAACCCCTCAGTCCCCGCATTGCTTTGATGGTGAGACAGGTGACAGAAATTGAATTTATCGTCACCGACACGGAAGCAGAATCCTTGGCCCTGGAAGCTAATCTAATTAAACAACATCAGCCCCATTTTAATACTCTCCTCAAGGACGATAAAAAATATCCATACATTTGTATTACTTGGTCGGAAACCTACCCGCGCATTTTTATCACCCGCAAACGTAGCATAAATAACCAAAAAGACCGTTATTATGGTCCCTACGTCGATACTAGGCTGCTGCGCCACACTTTACACCTAATTAAACGCACTTTTCCCCTGCGTCAACGTCCCCAACCTCTTTTTAAAGACCGTCCCTGTTTAAATTATGATATCGGTCGTTGTCCGGGGGTTTGTCAAAAATTAATTAGTCCCCAGGATTATCGAGAAACCTTGCAGAAAGTGGCGATGATTTTTCAGGGAAGGACGGGGGAATTATTAGACAAATTAGCGACAAAGATGCTCGCAGCCTCGGAAAACCTAGATTTTGAACAAGCGGCCACGATTAGGGATCAAATTCGCGGATTACAGGCCCTTAATACCGATCAAAAAGTCTCTTTACCTGATGATACCGTATCCCGGGACGCGATCGCTTTAGCTAAGGACGAGCAGCATTGTTGCATACAATTATTCCAAGTGCGTTCTGGTCGTTTGGTGGGACGTTTGGGATTTTTTGCCGATAGTCAGTCAGCAAACGAGGGAGAAATCCTGCAAAAAGTCCTGGAAGAACATTATTTATCGGTGGAAGGGGTGGAAATTCCCAGCGAAATCCTGTTACCCTGCGAATTACCGGAAGGTGAGGTGTTAGCGGGGTGGTTAAGGGAAAAAAAGGGTCGCAAAGTCGAGTTAACTGTTCCCCAACGGCAAAGTAAAGCGGATTTATTAGCTATGGTGGAGAAAAACGCTCTTTATGAGTTAGAAAAGACGAAAAGAAGCGCCGACCGGGATTTACAGTCTTTGCAGGATTTAGCGGTAATTCTCGATTTACCGGCAGTGCCGCACCGCATCGAGGGTTATGATATTTCTCATATTCAGGGTTCTAATGCAGTCGCGTCGGGAGTGGTGTTTATCGATGGGGTGGCCGCTAATCAACATTATCGTCACTATAAAATCAAAAATCCCGAGGTTAAAATCGGCCATTCCGATGATTTTGCCAGTTTAGCAGAAGTAATTCGCCGGCGTTTTCGTCGTTATGCCGAAAATCCCGATAATATTGCCGAAAGTGATGATTTTCCCGATTTGGTTATGATTGATGGGGGAAAAGGACAATTATCGGCCGTGGTGGCAGTTTTAGAGGAGATGAATTTATTAGAACAGGTAAAAGTTGTTAGTTTAGCTAAACAGAGAGAGGAGATTTTTTTACCAGGAGAATCCTCTCCTTTAGAGACAGATAAGGAACAACCCGGAGTGCAATTATTGCGTCGAGTCAGGGATGAAGCGCACCGCTTTGCTGTTAGCTTTCACCGACAACAAAGGATGCAAAAAAGTCGCCGTTCCCGTCTGGATGAGATACCGGGTTTAGGTTTTAAGCGACAAAAAGATTTATTAGCTCATTTTCATTCTCTGGATTATATTCGCGAAGCTTCCCTAGAACAATTGCAACAGGTGACAGGAATTGGGGAACAATTAGCTAAGGAAATTTATAATTATTTTCATCCTAGGTAGGGATAAGCTGTATAAAGAAGATAAGGCGGTGTGTTTTTGCGTAACAGTGCAGAAATTAGAATATTGGTATCAAGAACGAGACGCAGCACGAGTTTCTCGGATAGTCTCATTGATAGATTCTTCGATTTCTTCCTCGGAATAACGCGAGTTACGTTCTTGGACAGAATCCACGGTTTCTTCAAAGCTCAGTCTTTGTGACGTTTCTTCAAAGTATCCCTTTTTTGCGCCTTTTTGTCCTAAAGCTGATCCGGTTAGTGACCAACGTACCATGATTTTTCTCCTTTAGCCCCTAAACGCATAAACATCATAACCCATTTCTAGCAACAATTAGAAAGAATAAATTTTAACCTCAGATAAGGTGCTTTACACCCAACTAAGAATAACCGTTGGGGTGGTTGGGTTTCGCTTTTTCAATCGAATTGAGCCATTTTCGACCCCGTATTGTTTCGCTTAACTCAACCTAGGAGGCCGAAAACCTAAACTAACGCGGAGTCACTTCACTCAACGCTTCTTGCAGCACTTCATCACTCACACCATGACGCTTCAAACTAGCAACGAGAGCAGAAATTGTATCTCCCTCTAGACGCTCCAAATCCGCACGCAGCCCTTGTCCAATGTAAGCACGCATCAAAGGTTGATAACCTGAGAAACCAAGCAAAGGTGCAACCCGCTTTAAATCTTCAATCACATCTTCGGGAATACGAATCGTGATTGTAGTCATAGGGCGATTTTTCTCCAGTCGTTTTTTTAATGCCTCAACTTTCATAATACCGTCATGGTTGATCGGGTTAATCCTAGATTTCTCGTCATTCCAAACAAAAGTAATGCCACTGAGGACAAAATAGACATCCATACTTGTAGTGTAGGCAGGATGTATTTACATTGTCAATACTTTATTAACACACCCTACGAGAGCAGCAATTACTGTAGGTTGGGTTGAACGAAGTGAAACCCAACTAAGAATAACCGTTGGGGTGGTTGGGTTTCGCTTTTTCAATCGAATTGAGCCATTTTCGACCCCGTATTGTTTCGCTCAACCCAACCTACGAGGCTAGTTTTAGCAAATCCGATTTATCCCCACTCACCAGATAATCGGCTCTCTTGGGTTTGGTGGGTAAAATGTATTCTAAGATACATTCTTCCTAGCGGGGGGGTGGAACGAACCACAAAGACACAAAGGACACAAAGACTGAGCGATCATATAGTAAGTTAAACTTATCACACAGAACCTAGAAGAGTCACTCGGTTTTAACTTCCGTATCGAGAATCGTCCCTTTGACGTTAGCATCTTTAAAATTAGCCCCTTCAAGATTTGCCCCGACCAGATTTGCCCCGTAAAGATTTGCTCCTTCAAGATATGCCCCTTCAAGATTTGCCCCGACCAGATTTGCCCCGACCAGATTTGCCCCTGTAAGAAGTGCCGGTGCAAGATTTGCCTCTTCAAGATTTGCCCCGACCAGATTTGCCCCTGCAAGATTTGCCTCTTCAAGATTTGCCCCGACCAGATTTGCCCCTTCAAGATTTGCTCCTTCAAGATATGCCCCTTCAAGATTTGCCTCTTCAAGATTTGCCCCGACCAGATTTGCTCCCGCAAGATTTGCCCCTTCAAGATTTGCCCTGTAAAGATCTCGACATATCAACAGACAGTTTTGTAAATCAAGAAAACTGAGGCAATCTAACACAAACATAGGCTCATAATCTATTCTTTGTCCCTGAAGACGGGCTAACCAATTGCCGAAAGCTTCAGGAGAAGGCCATTGAATGGGAAAAATTTCTTCGGTGACTCGCCCACAGGCATTGAATACCGCTAATAAAGCTTCCTCGGCATTGCGTGCCTGTCGCATTTCCTCCTGAAAATTGGGGCAGTTTGTTTTCTCCATCGGCATTCCTTTGACCAAAAGATATTCAATTAAATGACCCAGAGTTTTCTGCCACTGTTTCACTTCATCAGGGGACTGTAATTGCATTTGATTGACAATAAAACTAAAAAGATATTCATCTATTGCCGTCGGTCCGCATAAAGTCGCCCAGGCGATTAAAGCTTCTCTGGGATCATAGTCATTGTCATAATCATTTTCACTGTCTTGTAATTTCCTATGAATTTGCTTAACTCGGTCAACAATTCTGCGGGCAGTTAAATATTCACCAAAACTTTTATGGGTAAATTCAAAGGTTTTTTCGCTGCCTCGTAAATCGCCACTTTCTCGAAAATAAAAGGCTGTTAAAAGACGGGTGATACTCCCTTGGGAATCGCTTTGAAAACTATCTTGGAAATTTTTTAGGAGATTTTTTAAGCCATTATTTTCACAATGTTCTTTAATCTCTCTCACGGTTGTGGTTCTACCATTACCATGCCAACAGGAAAGGGCAATTTCCATTAAAATTAGCACAAAATCTTTTTCTGTAATCCCTTCTATAGCCCGGTGGCCTCGACTATTTTTTTCATAACCTCGCTCATAGACTGCCTTGAGCAAATTGTCATAAATATTATTGAGGTTAGTTTCTTGGGAAAATTGAACCTCGCCTCGTTCAAAAGTGAGAGCAATAAGATAATTTAATAGCGGTTGAGCGGTAATTTCTTGTAAATTTTTCCCCGATAATTCTGTCGGTAATTGTGCATAGTTTTTACCTTTAGCTTGCCCATACTGTTGCCACCATTGATGACGTTGATCGACTTTTAATAAGTTATCGTCATCGCTAAAATTATCGCTGTTAGCAACCCAATAGGGTAGGATGGTGATAATTTGCCGAGGTTTTTTAAAATTATTTTTATTGGATTGTACCACCACATCACGCCCGCTAATCAACACTTGTAAACGGGTTTTATTGTTATTAAAACTTTTGACCTGTTCTCGTACTTCATTAATAAAATTTTGGGCGACTTCTTGGGCGATTTTTCCCTGCATAGATAGCTCATCTAAGCCATCAAAGATAATTAGTAACCGTAAATCTTGATCGCTCGGTTCTAGGGGATTTTCTGGTAAAAAACCGTCATGTTGAACAAAAGTTTTAACTGCTGTTACTAAATCGGTGGAGAAACTCAAGCGATGCAAGGGAATATATAAAACTTGTTTTTCTAAGCGAGCTTGTTGGGCAGCAAATACCTTACAAAAGGAGGATTTTCCACTACCTGGCCCACCGGTCAATAAACGGATAGCATCATCGGATTTTGCCGCTTCTAACCATGTTTCTAACTGCTCTTGGAGCTTGATAACAATGCGTTTATATGATGGCTCTCGATGGTAATCTGTGTCTGGGGTGGCTTTGATTTCTTCTTCATAAAATCCCCGTAGAGGTACATAAATTTGCTTTAAACTAAAGGTTTCCCAAAAAATAGGTTCATCGATCTGTTTTTGCAACCAAGCTCGATAATGTAACCAGCCTCTTTCTCGTTTCCAAGCATTGTTAAAAGGAGTGTCGATTTCATCTAAAAGCAGACTGTATTCATCTCGTTTATCTTTCCATTGTTCCTGCAATGCTAAGACAAAATAAGCTGGTAAACGGTTACTTAGGCTCTGTGCTTCCTGGGAATTAGTGATTAAATTATTTGTTGTTAACCACCGTAAAAAAGCTGCTTGGATTGGTGCGACTATAGGTAATCTTTCGGGATGCTCAAAAAAATCTTGATCGAGAATTAATTCCGGCTCTTCTAAAAAGTCGGTAATCTGACGGTAAAGTTCTTTTAAAGACAGCTTTTCAACTTCTTGGGGCAGTAAATCAGCATTACTTTTAAGTAATCCTTTCATCGCTTCCATTAGCGATCGAATTATTAATAAACCCGCTAATTCCCCCGGAGTCCGACTTAAACCAAGATCATCTAAAACTTCTACTCCATTTTCGGCCAGATCATCCCACTTCAAAAATGCCCCGTTAAGAGTGGCTTTTCCCAGGGTACTAAAGAGACTTCTCAGATTGACTTTAACTTGTCGTTTCCAGATATTTTGGGGTTTGGAAACAGAAATTCCAGCAGCTGATTCGGACATAGAAAAAAGCGATCAATAAAGCTTATGTAGTCTATTATATAAGTAAGTAGTTCTAATTAAGCTGTTCGTAATTTAAATTGCTTGTTGAGACAAGGAAAGAGGCAAGAGGCTTCGGCCGTGAGATCAGCGTTCGACAAAAGCTAACGCCGAGGTCCGAACGGCAAAAGGCAACAGTAAAGCGATTGGGGGAGGTTCGGCTAATCTAAGAATAAGCGGTTTAAATGCGTCTTAGCTTATTCCTGGCGGTGACACTCCTAATGTGGTATGAACTTTGAGACCAAAGGATTTTTTATAATCTAGATAACCCATTCCTTTTTTGGCTTTTTGCGTTGTCAAGTCTAAACTTGTTGTGTCTTGCACTGCCAAAACTATTGGATGTTCTTTGATTCTTTCTACTGTACTTTTGCCCTGGGCGGCAATTAGATCTGAGGGGTGAAAATAGGGGGAATTCCAAAAGTCATAGGTGGCACTCGCTGCGGCTAGATTTCCCGAAGCTTGTGGCACAATTGTACTAGGTTGACTGGCCAAGTTTTCTACGATACTGATTAACCTTTTCTTTCTTCTGGTGTCTCCTAGGTCTGCATACTGTAGTTCTTGGGCTGCCCATTTCTCCATTTTTTTGCTTACCTCCACCTTAATTCCTTCTTTCAAAACTATACCTATCAATCGTTTCCCCTTTTTTTAAGTTTCTTCTCTTTTTGTTAAGAAAGATCTGACTAATGGATAGGACGTCGGGGGGGCAAGGGGATGAGGGACACGAATAAAGAAAAATGGTATAACAGCGTGATTGCTCTAAAATAAGGTCATCGCCTGATTAGTATATAGCAATGACCTTAATCGCTGTCATCGATTATGACATGGGAAATCTGCACTCTGCCTGTAAAGGACTGGAAACCGTGGGTGCAGTGCCGAAGATTACCGATTCTCCCCTCGATATCGAAAAAGCTGACGCTATAGTGTTACCCGGAGTCGGTTCTTTTGATCCTGCTGTCCGGCAAATTCGCAGCCGTCATCTCGAAAAACCGATCAAAGCTGCGATCGCTCATGGTAAACCCTTTCTCGGTATCTGTCTCGGTTTACAAATTCTCTTTGACTCATCAGAGGAAGGACAAGAGGCGGGTTTAGGGGTTATTCCGGGGACAGTGCGCCGTTTTCGCTCAGAACCGCGCATCACCATTCCCCACATGGGTTGGAATCAATTAGACTTCACCCAGCCGGATCATGCTCTTTGGCAGGGATTACCCCCGCACCCTCACGTCTATTTTGTCCATTCCTATTATGTCGATCCCCTTGATAGTCATCTAACTGCCGCCACCGTCACCCACGGCAGTCAAACGGTGACAGCAGCGATCGCACGTGATCGTTTGGTAGCGGTGCAGTTTCACCCGGAAAAATCCTCGACTAATGGCTTAAAAATTCTGGCTAACTTTGTTCAACAGGTGCAAAAATTAGCTTTAGTCTCCTAAATAAGCCTTTAAAACCCGCTCGTTTTTTTGGATTTCGCTGGGAATGCCATCGGCTAAATTTGTCCCTTCTGCTAATACCCAAACGTGGTGACAAAGGGACATAATTACATCCATATTATGCTCGATAATCAAAAAGGTGATTCCCTGACGATTCCAGGGGATTCCCTGACGATTCCATTCGATAATATGGTCGCTGATTTGGCCGATTAAAGTGGGATTAACTCCGGCGGCCGGTTCATCTAATAAAATTAATTTTGGCTCGGTCATTAGCGCTCGGCCAATCTCTAATAATTTACGCTGTCCTCCCGATAAAGCCCCCGCATAATCCTGCGCTTTTTCCCCTAGACCGATCGAATCTAATATCTCCAAAGCTTTCTCATGATTGTCCTGTTCCTGTTGGCGAATTTTTGCCCCCTGAAACCAGACGTTGAGAAAATTTTCGCCCGTTTGCCCCGGACTAGCTAAGAGCATATTTTCTAACACCGTTAATCGGGATAATACCCTTGCTACTTGAAAAGTTCTCACACATCCTTTCAGGGCAATTTGATAGGGAGGCAGCTGATGAATGGGCTGACCATCAAGAAAAACTTCCCCTTTATCTGGGCGAATAAAATTAGATAAAAGGTTAAAAAGTGTGGTTTTGCCGGCTCCATTTGGACCGATTAACCCGGTGATGCTGCCCTGCGGCACGTCCAAATAAGCATTATTGACGGCGCGAATGCCCCCAAAACTTTTCGATAATCCTTTGGCAGAAAGTAACATATATGAATTATGAATTATGAATTATGAAGTGGGAAGTGGGGTGTAGGGTGTAGGGTGTAGGGTGTGGGGAGAATAAATAAAAATAATCTCCTGACTCCTGAATACTTACTCCTGAATACTTACCCCACAGTTAAATTTAGTTTTGTCCAACCACTTAATTATTTTCCCAAAGTTAACTCCTCTTTTTTGCCGAGGATACCCTGGGGTCGCCAGATCATTAAAACCATGAGCAGCAGACCGATAATCATAATCCGTAAAGCCCCCAATTGGCTATCATTAAAAATATCTAATTGGGGTAGAATAAAACGAGTCAGGGAATCGTAAGCCCAGAAAATTATTGATCCTAGTAAGGTGCCGGCATTGCTACCAGAGCCACCGAGAATGATAATAATCCAAGCGTTAAAAGTCAATAACGGTTCAAAATTAGTCGGGTAAATAGTGGTTAATTGCCATGCTAAAAAAGCCCCAGCTAAACCAGCGATCGCACCGCCTAACATCAAAGATTGTAACTTATACCAAAAGACATTTTTTCCCAAAGCCCGGGGAATTTCTTCATCTTCCCGGATAGCTTTGAGGATGCGGCCCCAAGGCGATCGCAAAAGTAATTCTAAACCAGTATAAACGAGAGCGAGGAGGACTAAAACTACCACCATCAACCCAGCTTTGTAATTATAGTCATTCAAGGCAATTACACCGTTTATATACAGAAAAAGCAGGATTATCGCCCCTAACAACCCCCAAAAGATTAAAGCTCTCTTTTGCGTCGGTTGATAGCTTTTGCCGCTAATTTGCCCAGCTTCGCGCCATTGTCGTTGCAGATTGCGCCCCAATTGCCAGAGAGCAAAGATAGCAAGCAGGGTAAACAGGGCAATAATTAATAATTTGACGGGAAAACTGGGATTTATATCCAAAGGTAGGGGATAACGTTGTAGTCCGAAACTGCCTTTCGTTAACCAATCCTCGTTAAGCACCAGTAAACGAATTAACTCAGACACCCCGATGGTGACAATCGCTAGATAATCGGCTCTTAATCTCAGGGTGGAAAAACCGATAGCCAATCCCAACAATGCTCCTAGGAGCGCCCCGACAATGGCGGCAAAAATCATCGGTACACCCTGTAAAGTCAATAAAACCGTTGCATAAGCCCCTAAAGTGGCAAAAGCAACGTGACCAAAGTTAATTAAGCCAGTAAATCCCCATTGTAGATTTAAACCGAGGGCAAAAATCGCGTAAATACCCGCCCAAATTGTCAGGGAAACTAAATAATCTGTCATGTTATGGCAATTATCTTAATAGTGAGGTACAAAGTTGTCGGTTTCGGGAGTCAGGAGCCAGAAGTCAGGAGTCAGGAATCAGGAGACGATGCCCAATCCAGTTATACTTCATACTTATGAGAAACGGTATAACTC
>NZ_JADEXI010000842.1:0-1512 GCF_015207185.1 Microcystis sp. LEGE 08355
GTTTTTATCCAGTCCCCGACGACTCTCCCTCTCCGGAAAAAGTTCCCTTCTTGGGCCATTTATCTGACCCAAAAAGCTTAAAAATTGCTAAAAGCCTCTTTTTTTCGGCTTGAACTCGGTTTTTAGGGAAATCCTCAGCTAATTGACCTAGACTCTAAGTAACTGGTTCTGGTTAAATAGAGGATAGATTTTGCCTTTTATCCCCTTAATCAGGGGGGATAACTCCTTATGAAGGGGAGAAATCTGACAATTTTTAAAACCTACTTAATTAGCAAGTTTACCAATAAAATAGACATCATATAAAAGCCAAGAAATGCCGATTTAAACAGAGCTAATCTCAGAAAAACCGGATTCAAAAACCGATAACTTAACAATTTACTAACGGACAAACCAAGAATCTAATCTAATTGATGTCCCGTCAGTTCCACGAAGATATCTTCGAGGTTGGAAGGGCGACACATTACTCCAGTTTTATCGCTCAAAGTGTCCAGATAAGAGTTAGCATCAGCCACGGTGGGGAAGAATTGATAATCGATTTTATCGCCAACTTGTTTGATAACTAAACCCTCGCCATACTTAGTGCGAAAATCCGTTATAGTTCCTAATTCGATTAATTTGCCTGCGTCCATAATGCCAATTCTGCCCAGTTTTCCTGTGCCGTTATCCTGACAGAGAAATTCCACTTCTTCCATGTAGTGAGTGGTTAATAAAATTGTCATTCCTTGCTGGTTTAAATCGCGAATTACTTCCCACAAACGACGACGATTTTGGGGGTCTAAACCGACCGTCGGTTCATCGAGAAAGAGTATTTTTGGTTCGTGAAGAAGAGCGCGAGCAATCTGTAAACGTCGTTTCATCCCTCCGGAAAGAGTTTTGGCAAGGGCAGATTTTCGATCGCTTAAACTGACATAATCTAAATAGCGATCGATTAATTCCTGTCTCTGGGGATTGGGGATATGGTGCATCCGGCCGTGAAATTCCAGATTTTCCCAGACGGTTAATTCCCCATCAACGCTAATCTGTTGTAAGACTACCCCTATATTTTTCTTCACCTGATCGCGGTATTTTTTCACATCATACCCCGCCACTGCGATTTCTCCTTGACTCGCTTCGGTTAGGGTGATAATCATGCGGATTGTCGTCGATTTTCCCGCACCGTTGGGACCGAGTAAACCAAAGATTTCCCCTTTTTCGATGGCAAAGGAAAGCTCGTTAACTACTGGGAGATTGTTATAGATTTTAGAAACGCGATCAAGAGCAATAGCGGCGGTCATCGAAAATTTGGGTCTGAAACCCCGTCGTTCTACGACGGCTTTACTGTTAAATATTAACACATTTACACGATATATGCTAGAATGTGAGACATGGAAAAAGCCTATTCGTTTCGATTTTACCCCACACCCGAACAAGAGTCGCTATTGCGGCGCACTTTGGGCTGTGTAAGATTAGTTTACAATAAAGCTCTCCATCTCAGAACACAAGCTTGGTACGAAAAGCAAGAAAGAGTAGGCT
>NZ_JADEXI010000843.1:0-1507 GCF_015207185.1 Microcystis sp. LEGE 08355
GGGGGGGAGTTAGTTGGTTGGTGGGGAATAAGGATTTTTGTACCTTTTCTTAGACAGGTGATATCTAATACTAAATCGCCGGGGTCGGTGGTCATTAAGAGACAGCGTTGGATGACTTTATTTGATGTTTGAACTACATAATTCATATTTGAAGGTGCTGATGTATCACTCCACATCGCAGTTAAAGGAGATATTGCGTAATCGCTTAATTTAAGTGCATATCTCAGCGTTTTTCCGTCTTCATAGGGAATCAATCTTCCTTGCTGTTTTAATCTATCCATTCCTTCTTGACTGGTTTTCCAGCACTTACCTTGAGGGGGATGATAAGTTTTTCCATTGATTTGAACGGGAAAAACCCTGTCACTACTGATACCAATTGGACTCATTGAAACTAATTGGACTAAATCAGTTCCATCAGGTAAAAGTTTATGATTATTTATTTCTTCAATATTTAATTTTCTAGTTGTTCCATCAGGTAAAATTCCATAATTCCAATGATTATCGCCTTGAACATTCATATCTTGGAAGATTTGTTTATATTTAAGATTTTCTTTTTTCTTGGCATAAAATAATATAAAATCACCTATTTCCTCTAAAAGTTTTGCTCCTAAAGGCATCGTTTTTTTTCTAAACTTAATCAAACTAACAAAATTCTCCCCGCCAAAAACCTCATCCATCAACTCCCGAACATGATGAACATTCTCATCGGAAATCTGCACAAAAACACTCCCGCTATCAGTCAACAACTCCCGGGCCAACAACAAACGATCGCGTAAATAACTCAGATAGGAATGTAACCCTAATTCCCAAGTATCCCGATAAGCTTGCACCATCTCTGGTTCGCGGGTGAAATCATCGTCATCGTTGTGTTTAACGTCGCGTTTTCTCACAAAAGGTTGAAAATTAGAACCAAATTTTACCCCGTAGGGAGGGTCAATATAAATCATCTGCACCTTACCCCCCATCCCCTCGTATTGCAGTAGGGAGTTCATCGTCACCAACGAGTCACCGAGAATCATCCGGTTTACCCATTTATCGTGATACTCATAAGCTCGGAGAATCTGGTCAGTAATTGACCATTTAGGGTCATTAAATAGATTCAATTGTTCCCCTTTTTCCACCTTGTGGGATTTCAGGGTTTCAATAATTGCCCTAGTGGATAAACGTTCATGGACAAATAGGGGTAAAGTCGGCACTTGAAAAGATAACCTTTCGGCCTTTCCTGTCCAATTTAAAAACGGTTCACCGATTGCCTTGAGTTTACGCGCTGCTATTTTGGCGGTTTCTAAATCTTCTGCCGCGAGAATTTGCTCAATTAAGGCCTCAGCTTCTTCTCGTGCGGGGTTTTCATCCCAGTTTAACTCCGGGGACAAGGAGGAATCATCGAAAATTTTGGGTCTGAAACCCCGTCGTTCTACGACGGCTTTACTGTTAAATATTAGCCCATTTACGAAATATATGCTAAAATGTGAGGTATGGAAAAGCTATCGCTACCGATTTTACCCCA
>NZ_JADEXI010000844.1:0-1503 GCF_015207185.1 Microcystis sp. LEGE 08355
GAGACATTACCGCAATTTTTGTCAATTGTTTGCGATCTGGAGCGAACTAATCAATTAAATCTCTTGCCAGATAAGGATTTAGTCGATTTATGCCCCCATATCGAACCATACCAAGTCCCGAAGAGCCTAAATCCGACTATTGAGCTTAAACCTACGGCAATTAAGCCTAATACAGTTGAAGGTTCGGGAGTCGTCATAGCTGTTTCAAAATAATGGCTCCCAGTCAAAATCCATAAAATTTAATAACATTGCCCTAATGATGACCTCAAGGTAACTATCTGACTTTTAGTGCCTACTTATCATTTTTGGCAATATTTTATAGACTAGGAATATAGAGATAAAAAAGAGGAAAACCGATGATTACTATACGCAAGGCGGAGGAAAGAGGCCACGCTAACTATGGTTGGTTGGATACCTATCATACCTTTTCTTTTGCCCAATATTATGATCCCCAACAGATTAATTTTAGGAGTCTCAGAGTTATTAATGAGGATAAAGTGATTGGGGGAAAAGGATTTCACACCCACGGACACCAGGATATGGAGATTTTAACCTATGTTTTGGCGGGAGAACTAGAACACCAAGACAGTCTCGGCACGGGTTCCGTGATTCGACACGGTGAAATTCAACGGATGAGCGCAGGAACAGGGATAAAGCACAGTGAATTTAATCATTCTGCCACTAATCTCCTCCATCTTCTGCAAATTTGGATTATTCCCGACCAAAAAAATCTAGAACCCAGTTATGAACAAAAAGCGATCGCATTTTCTCCCCATACCTTACAACTAATCGCTTCTCCCACCGGTGCCGGTAATGCGGTTAAAGTCCATCAAGACGTTAATCTCTACGCGGGAATTCTGCCCCCAGGCCAGTCCCTGACTCATCCCTTAGCTCCCAGTCGTTATGGCTGGTTACAAGTGGCTAGAGGGCAAATAACCCTAAATAGCGTGCATTTACAAGCGGGGGATGGAGCGGCAATTAGCGAGGAAACTTCCTTGGCTATTCAATCTCTAGAAGACTCGGAAATTTTGCTTTTTGACCTAGGGTAAGGGGGTTGAGTGTTAGGAACCCTAGGGGCCAAGTTTTGCCGCCAATTCCCCGGCCGACTTTCAGCCATCAATACTGTCCACCACGCTGAGAAAATCGTTATGGATTAGCTCGGCGATAAAATTCTCCGGATCGGTGATAGGAACAGTAACGCCTTGGCTGGCTACCATATGTGCAGCCATCCGAGTCATGAATTCCTGTCTTGTTTCCGTCATTCTCCCCTGACATTGTTGTAATTTTTCTACCAATTCCAGTGGGGAATCGGCCACCAGTTTATCTCCCTCGCGGGTGACATAAATTGTCATCTTTCCTACCTCCTAAATGATTGGGAACGAGAATTCGGCACTACTAAACCACTTCTTTTCTCGCTATCATTATTGCCAGTTAGTTAGTCCCAGCCTCGTCCGTCTTTCCCTGTTTCCATTATTTTTTCTGGCTCGTCGCCGGGTAATTATT
>NZ_JADEXI010000845.1:0-1503 GCF_015207185.1 Microcystis sp. LEGE 08355
ACAGGAACTCTTGCCATGGAGATAATCCTTAAGAGTGAAGTTAATGTCCCGAACCGCAACACAATCAAGATGTCTTGTCTAACAACGCTTTACCAATAAAGCTGAGAGGGAATCCGAACTAGGGAAGTATTCGGAGGTCTGGGCCAGATGGTGTCTCGATGCGGTAGTCTCTACTTGCGGCGCCTAAATTGGTTTAGGCAAGCCCCGTCCCTTTTAGGGCGGGGTTAGTGACTAGTCTGTTTAAAAGTTCTCGCTGGGGATTCCCAGAAGGATTTTGCCGAGAGGCACTCTGACAAACTGCAATTTCTAATTAACTCTCGCTCAACCTCCCGCTAAACCCTATGTCAAATCGTTCTGCTTGTCAACCCCCTTCGAGAATCGACTCTAGAAATATTACCTCAATATGGCATCGGTAAACTTATCCCTGTCAAAGAATATATCTCCTGCAAAAATCAAAAATCTGCCGTTAGGCGAGGAGACGGTCGATAGGAGACGGTCGTCAGGAGGAGAAAAAAGACAATAGAAAACTATAATATCGATAAAACCTAATATTATGTCAAATTTATCCATTTTTTTAGATATTTTAACCCGATAGTGCCTCGATAACTTACTTTTGCAGCAGGTCTAATAAAATTTTCCCAAGCTCTCAGACGAGGTTTTCCCCCCGTATCTCTTACCTAAGACAGAGGCTGTCAAAGAATAAAATTTTCCCAAGCTCTCAGATGAGTCCTGAATGGTTAGCCTATAGTAAAGACAGCCCCCCCTGAGTCGATAACAAAACCCATGCAGAAATTGGTGGAAGTTTTAGCTGATAAACAAGCTCTGATCGCAAAATCTCTGGCGCTGGTTCTGGAAAAAATCACAACCAGCCTCGACCAACAGGACTATTTTACCATCGCTCTGTCCGGCGGTAGTACCCCGAAACCTCTCTACGAAGCTTTATCCTCTCAACCCCTCGACTGGTCAAAAATTCACGTTTTCTGGGGAGATGAACGCTACGTTAGTCCCGATCATCCTGACAGTAATCAACGCATGGCCCGGTTAGCATGGCTCGATCGCATACCGATCCCGGCCGCTAATATTCATCCTATGCCCACGGATGAACCCGATCCCCACCTGGCCGCCCAAAAATACGATGATCATCTCCGACAATGGTTTGGGGTCAATTCTCCCGATTTTCCCGTTTTTGACCTGATTTTATTAGGAATGGGCGATGATGGTCATACTGCCTCTCTCTTTCCTCACACGGCAGCTTTAACGGTGAGCGATCGCTGTATCACCGTCGGCGAGAAAGATGGCAATCCCCGCTTGACTTTTACTGTTCCCCTGATCAATCGGGCCCGTTGTGTGATCTTTATCGCTGCCGGCGAAAGTAAACGCCCCGCTCTACATGAGATTTTCTCTGCTTATGGTGACTCTTTCTCCTATCCTTCTCGTCTCATCCACCCCCCGGCCGGGGAATTATATTGGTTACTCGATGCGGCCGCTGGTTCCTCT
The DNA here is from genome assembly GCF_015207185.1 of Microcystis sp. LEGE 08355. Taxonomy (NCBI): domain Bacteria; kingdom Bacillati; phylum Cyanobacteriota; class Cyanophyceae; order Chroococcales; family Microcystaceae; genus Microcystis; species Microcystis sp. LEGE 08355. The sequence goes on from NZ_JADEXI010000845.1 coordinate 1,498, forward strand.
TTTGTC
>NZ_JADEXI010000846.1:0-1497 GCF_015207185.1 Microcystis sp. LEGE 08355
AATGACTGGTTTTGGCTGTTTATTAACCATTTGTTGTTGGCGAAGTTTTTTAGTTTTTGTGGCTTTTTGGCGCGGGTTAGAATAGAGGGGATAAAAACGCTTGACAGATAAGCTTTGAGGACGTTCAAGAGCTTTTGACTTTGACTTCATTCAAAGGCATCATCAACATAATCTTCCACAGAGTCATAGACATCAGAAACATAATCTTCAACAGAGTCATAGTAGGATTCCACAGAGGTAGAAAAGGCTTCTCCACCGTTTTGCCAGATTCCCCCACTATCGTTATAAAAATGGTTCCATAGTTCTGAACTATCGCCCTTATGTCCATCGTATTCATTGGCGGTTCCTCTCATTCCTGCGTATTGATGATTTTCGTCGATTAGATTACCTGAATCATCGTAGAAACACTCTTGTTGTGGACTTTCAGGCGAAGGGTCTTTATTTTCTAAGTATCCCTCCATTCCCCCGTGAAATGCGTATTTGCCAAAGGTATTGTCATAAGAACTCCATATATCTTTATCTTGTAGTTCTGGACTATCTATTGTGCTGGGACAAGAAGTATTAGTCTCGCCGTTAGTAGATGTGTTTTGGTCAGCCATATTACTATTTCCTTTTTTTGAGATGATTGATTACTGCCAAGAGCCTGGAATATCAGGTCGATTTCTATGTCGCTCAATGTTGACTTGCTGTTGAAGAATTTCATGCAGCTTCAAGGCATCTGTAAGCGAAATTGCCTGAATAACCACGAGTTTGTTGTTTCTATCTGTAGAGTAAATGTAAAGATTTGCTATTCCAAATAAACGATAAAGAAATGGCTTTAAAATGCGTAAATCTGTCACACGAAATAGCCAAACTTCGTCAATTTCTTGGTTAAAAAGTCCCGTAATAGTCCTAAACCGTTGAGTTGTAAACATATATTCGGTTCGTTGTAGAGTTAGGTACTGCCAGGCTATAGAAAAAAGAGGAATTATGAAAATTATTCCACGGAGGTTTTTCCAACTCAAAAATACTGACCAAGCTTTAGGTTTCAAGGCCACGATTGGTTTTTCCGGACGAGGAGCATAGCTCGCTGCAAAAGGGTATTCATTCAATGTCATGGTGAGCAGCTCCATTTTGATATTGAAAATCTTCTACTCTTGATTCGCCGTACACAGTAACGATGGAGAACTTGGTTAATTCAAGGCTAAATTTTTTAACCTGTTCCTGCAATTCTCTCAGTCTTTTTTCTAAATCTTGCATTAGCTCTTTTATTCCCATTTCATTCAGTATTTCTTCCATCATATTGCTATCAGCTAATGAACCTGACCAATATGATGATTTTCTTAGTACTGACTTGAATTCCCATTCTAAGTCATTTAATCTGCTGATGGATTTTTCATGATTTCTGACTTGAGATTCAGCAAATTTTAAGTCTTCTTTAACTGTATTTATTGCCAAGAAATAGGAGGGATTTGGAGCGTTAATAGCCCGGGGATAACTGTGTAGAGATTCTGCTTG
>NZ_JADEXI010000847.1:0-1497 GCF_015207185.1 Microcystis sp. LEGE 08355
TTCCAGACTATCTAACTCCAGCTGCAACTGATACACTTGTTTGTACCCGTTCAACTCGCCGATCATTTTCGAGAAAACCTGTTTTTGTGTATCCTGATCTTCAGCTAATTTCTGGATACTTTCGCTGATTAGGTCGATTTTCTTGAGCATGAGCAAGCTGGCGCGACCAACAAGAATCACGGTGCGGAAAATCTGCTGTTTCTGTAGTCTCAGGGTATCTCGCAGGTCGGCCGAGCCGATGCTATTCTCCAAAGATTGGCGTTTTCGCTCTGTTTCCGCCAATTTCTGGCATTTAACCGCCACTGCCTCCTTGATTTCCTCGGTCAGTGACTGGAAAAACCGCCGGTATTCATCCTTATGGTCGGCGAGAAATCTGATTAACTGGTTATAGTCCTTGACTAATCTTTCCAATTCTTGAAAAGTTTCCTCGAAATTGAGGGGTTCTTCTTTTTTCCTCAATCCTAGCCATGTATGGCGGACCCGTTTTCCAGTTTTAATCAGTTGCTGTCTTTCTTGAATCTGATCCTGCAAAACCAATAAATCGGGGCGATTTAGTTGGGGAAGTTGATAGGTTTTCCGATAAAGCTTGATTTTCGCTGTTTCTTCTGCCATCGCCGTGATCGCTGAGGGTGAGTTTTTTCTATTTTAGCCCGATTTTTTGATCAGCTAGAAATCTCGGCCAGAGGCGAAAAAATCAGCGACAATGATATAAATGGAGTTATCAACACAAGTAAAGCGATTATGACTGTAGCCACGACGAACGCCCGAGATATTTTCCGCTCCGCCTACGAAAACCGTTACACTTGGGATGAAGGATTTCCCGGTTACATTGCTGATATTATCCTCACCCAAGGGGAGGAAGTCTATACGGGCAAAATTCAAGTTAATGCCGATTATAGTGTGGAAGTAACGGGCATTGATGACGAGAAAGTACAAGAAAGTATCTATAATCAAATGCGCGACATCGTTACTCACCGTAAAAGAGGCAATTTTGAGGCTTCCCACGGCAAAAACCAGTTTAATTTCGGGCAAGATGATCCCACCGGTGCGGTAGAAATTCTTGTCACCGGCGATGCTATGGGGTCTAATTATAAGGTCCGCGGCCAAGAAATCTGTCAAGTCAGTCGAGTTATGGGACCGATGGCTTTTACTATTAATACCGAGGAAAGTCTCGATACGGGAGAAGGTTATATTTCTATTCGCTATAATGCCATTTTCCGCAATGCTAAAACCGATGAATTAAAGGGAAAACGTGACTTTAAGGAAACCTACGAAAAAATCGGTAATTATTATTTACCCTCCTGTCAAGTGATTAACGCAATCGATGTCGGGGGCGAAAAATCCACCACAGAATTTACTTTTATCAATCTACAGCTTTTAGAATCTTAAGGGTTATCCCCGCCCAAAAAGCGTTAGGATTGAAGTAACTAAGTAGGTGGGTGTTAAAAATTGTCGGCTCCCCCCGCCTATCGGCACCCCCCTTATCCTGTCTCTTAT
>NZ_JADEXI010000848.1:0-1490 GCF_015207185.1 Microcystis sp. LEGE 08355
GTTATTATTATGCTCCTAAAGCCCAAGAATTGCGGCAAATTCGCTTTAAAAATTTCCGGCAAGAGTTACATTATCTCTGTTTAGGTCAGGATTTGGGACGGGATGCGGCTGCTGTGGTTTTTCATACGGCGGATCTGTCAAAAGCAGTGGCTAAATACGGCGATCGAGTTTATCGTTATCTTCATGCAGATGCGGGTCATTTGGGACAGAGATTAAATTTAGCGGCTATTCATCTGGGGTTAGGGGTTAGTGGTATCGGTGGTTTTTTTGATGATCAAGTTAATGAAGTGTTAGGAATTCCCTCCGATGAAGCAGTTATCTATATCACTACTTTAGGCCGACCGAAGGTTTTTTAGGGTGAGTTTGAAGCACTGAAGGGGTGACAAGGAGGTTGAGGTCATAGTAATCTGTACCTTGACAGATGCACTTTCTCGCTGGGACGTATTTTGTTTAAAGGTTAATCCAACTACGCACCATTTGTCGAGGTTTTCCTGAATTTTTAAAAGCGGTTCTATTGTGGCATAAAAAGCGATTATTAACGTAAAATACATCACCTTTTTTCATTTTGAAGCGGACTGTATTTTCCGGTTCTGAAAAAAAGTTGTCGATTATGTCAAGTGTTTTTGTGATAGCTTCCGGTTGCGCTATTTCTAGTTTGGAGTAAGCGACTTCAATCCAGTACCGCATATAACGAAAAACCAGACCCCGAGAATCGGCTGAGAATAAGGGTAAATTATTATTTTGAATAGCTTCTTGAGAATTAATCTCTCCCGGTGTAATCACATCCCGCGCCAAAGGTTCGTAGAGACAGGGAACTAGATCTGTATGGTTTTGCCAGAAATATTGATACAAATTGGCGGCGTTTACTACCAGGGAATCTCCTCCCTCATCCGCGGCAGCAAGACAGAGTAAGCCAACAATATCAGGGAAGTAGTTTTTGTCTGTACTATCGGTATGATAGCCAGTTTCTGCATTCGTCATCGAAACGGGTATAGCTTCTTTAGTGTAATCCATTCCTCGATCGATTACATCAAAAAAATAGCCATAGCGGTGGTTTAGCAGTCCAAAAACACGATAAATAAAAGCATAAATTAATCGCATTTCCAGTTCTGTTAATGCTGGTTCTAATCGGAAAACAATTATTCCGGGTTCTAGGAGCAATTTCTCACGAAACGGCAGGAAAAAGTCAAGATTTTTATTGACTGTTTCCCGTCCTATTTCGTTGGGTTTTTCAAGCAATCTCTGATTGCTTGTTTTCAGTAAATCCAAGACTAATGATTTGGGTAAACTAAAAAATAGTTGCGAAGGGTCGGGCAATTTTTTCCAAGTCAGTAATGAAATATTACGATCGGAAATTGGTATAACTGGACTTCCCCCGTATAAACATACTAGCTATGGCTAAAAGTCTTACAGAGCCTGAGTTAAAGCAACACAATACCAATGAACTACTGGACACAAAATCCTGAAGTTCTTACGCAGATAGGGTTTGA
>NZ_JADEXI010000849.1:0-1490 GCF_015207185.1 Microcystis sp. LEGE 08355
ACTCTCATTAAGCTGGCGATCGCTGACTAGAGTGTGACACTTCATAATTCTTAGTAATCGCTAAAAGTCTTACTATACAAGGGCTAGAGCAACTTTTGATTTCAACGACTAGGGTGCGGAATGTGGGGTGTAGGGTTTTACCGATTTTCACCTGGTCAATTACCTAATTTTCAGGGAAAAAGTCCCGGAATTTTCCCCCCGACCACTCCAATGGTTGGCACTTTTTGAGGGAAAAAAAGTCTAAAAGTCTTAGCCAACAAGGTTTTTAGATTTATTCAGCCAGCCCTAACTAATCGTGAATTCTTGACCGCAACTATAAAAACTGGCGGTTTTTATTCCCCTAATTGCCAGGTTATCTCTTCACCCGCTCGTAACGGCACCAGTCCGGATTCGGGAAAGGGCAATTCATCGGGAATGCGCCAAGGGGTTTTGGTTAAGGTGATTTGTTCCGTATTCCGGGGGAGTTGATAAAAATCTGGCCCGTGAAAGCTGGCGAACCCTTCCAGTTGCTCAATTGCATCAACGCTCTCAAAAGCTTCTGCGTACAACTCTAGGGCGTGCAGAGCCGAATAACAACCCGCGCAGCCACAGGAACTTTCTTTGCTGTAGCGAGAATGGGGCGCACTATCGGTCCCTAGGAAAAACTTGGGATTGCCCGATGTAGCCGCTTGCAAAAGTGCCAAACGATGATCCTCTCGTTTCAAAATCGGCAGGCAATAAAAATGAGGACGAATGCCACCGGTAAAGAGAATGTTTCGGCTAAATAATAAATGTTGGGGCGTAATTGTGGCGGCGACATTGTTGTTAGCAGATAGAACAAACTTGACCGCATCGGCAGTGGTAATGTGTTCAAATACGACCCGCAGTTTCGGAAATCTTGTTATTAGTGGGATTAATTGTTTCTCAATGAACACTTTCTCTCGATCGAACACATCAATATCACCATCGGTAACTTCTCCGTGCAGTAGTAGCGGCATATCCAGCTGCTCCATGGCCGCAAAAACCCCATTGCACCTACGAAGCTCCGTCACCCCCAAGTCGGAATTAGTTGTGGCACCGGCTGGGTAGTATTTCACCGCTTTGACAAACTGGGAGGCTTTCGCCGCCATGATTTCTTCGGGACTGGTATTATCGGTGAGATAGAGGGTCATCAATGGCTCGAACTGTTGACCCTCTGGAACTGCTGCCAGAATGCGATCGCGATAGGAGGCAGCATCAGCCACTGAGCGCACTGGGGGCTTTAAATTCGGCATGATAATGGCACGGGCAAACTGACGCACCGTATGGGGGAGAACCGCTTTCATTGCCGCACCATCGCGGAGATGAAGGTGCCAGTCGTCGGGTCGAGTGATTGTGAGTCTTCGCATTGTTCAATCATACTACGGTTAGGGTTCCCAACTCACCCAACACAATAAGCTGCCCGCGTATTTAAATTTCTTATTGAAATGAGTCAAGAGGCAAAAGGCAAGGGGCAACACCTCCCCTTGCTA
>NZ_JADEXI010000850.1:0-1478 GCF_015207185.1 Microcystis sp. LEGE 08355
AACTAATCTCTTAAATTTCTCCTCCTCCAGTCAAATTATTCAGGAACCTTTAGGAGTGGTTTTAATTATTGGTGCTTGGAATTATCCCCTCCAATTGTTATTAGTGCCTTTAGTTGGTGCTATTGCTGCCGGTAACTGTGCGGTATTAAAACCGAGTGAATTTGCCTCAGCGACGGAAAAATTAGTAGTTAAAATAATTCAGGAAATATTCCCAGAAGAATATGTGTTAATTGTCCCGGGAGATGGTGCGGAAGTAATTCCGAATATCTTAGACAGTTTTACCTTTGATCATATATTTTTTACTGGCAGTACCAGGGTAGGAAAAATTATTTATCAACTAGCGGCAGCAAAGTTAATTCCTGTTACTCTAGAATTAGGGGGAAAAAGTCCCTGTGTTATCGAAGCTGATGCTAATATTTCCGTGGCAACCCGTCGCATTGCCGTGACAAAATTCTCTAATTGTGGTCAAATGTGTATCGCAGCTGATTATGTTTTGGTACATCAATCCCAGCAGGAGAATTTGATCAGAGAATTAGCTAATACTATTGTTAATTTTTTCGGTGAAGATGCCAGATTAAGTGCTGATTATGGTAAGATAATTAATGATAAACAATTTGATCGCCTGATTGACTTGCTCAAAGATGGTGAGATTGTTTTTGGTGGCAAAACCGATCGAGAAAATTTATATATTCAACCAACTTTATTAACTAATGTTTCCCTCGATGCTCCTATTATGCAAGGGGAAATATTCGGTCCAATTTTACCGATCATTGCCTTTAGCACTTTTGAGGAAGCTTTAGCAATTATCGCTAAAAACCCTAACCCTCTAGCTTTTTATCTGTTTACTACTAAGGCAAAGACTGAAAAGAAATGGTTAGAATCAGTCCAGTTTGGGGGAGGTTGTATTAACAACAATAGTTTTCATTTTACTAATCCTAGTTTACCCTTTGGTGGTCGAGGAAATAGCGGTATTGGTAGCTATCATGGTCGTTTTTCCTTTGAGAATTTTAGTCACCAAAAAGCGATTATGAAAACACCTCTTTGGTTCAATCCCGCTTTAAAATATCCGCCTTTTAAGGGTAAATTAAACTTATTTAAGTTATTGGTTCGCTAAAAAGCTACAGTTTAAGTTAAAGCTTTTAAGAGAGCTTGAAATTTCAGCTGAATTTCTGCTAGTTCTTTTTCCGGATCGGAACCGGCAACAATACCCGCACCGGCGTATAATCGCGCTCGATCGCCTTTAATTAAGGCCGAACGAATACCAACAATAAACTCACTATTATTTTGACAATCAATCCAACCCAAAGGAGCGGCATAAAGAGAGCGATCAAAGGTTTCATAATGACGAATTTGTGCTAAAGCGATCTCGGTGGGAACCCCAGCAACAGCAGGAGTGGGGTGTAGTTGGGCAACAATTTCGAGGGGATGGATGGAGGGTTTTAGTTTGGCATGAATAGGAGTCCAGAGATGTTGAATAT
>NZ_JADEXI010000851.1:0-1473 GCF_015207185.1 Microcystis sp. LEGE 08355
CTGTTCGGGAGTGACCAAATCGCCGATAATTTCCTCGCTATCGAGATCGTAAACCACTGTACCACAGGGAACTTTAATAATGCGATCGCTACCGTTAGCTCCGGTGCAGTTGTTCGGGCCGCCCCGTTTACCGTCATCGGCCTTAAAATAGCGACTATACTGGAAATCTAGGAGGGTTTGCAGGTTCTGAGTCGCCACGAAAATCACCGAACCACCTTTTCCCCCATTACCTCCGGCTGGACCGCCAGCGGGGACGTATTTTTCCCGACGGAAAGCGACAATTCCATCACCTCCCTTACCCCCTTCCACTTCTATTTCGGCGCGATCAATAAACTGCATAAGATTAAGTAGTTAAAGTGAAAAAATGATCAAGCTTAAAGCTGTTATAGGTTAATATCTTGCCAATTTAAAGCTTCTGCGAATCCCTGAAAATGTTTGACATTGGTAGTAGCGATGACTAGATAACGGCTCGGATATTGTTTTTTTAATAACTGCCAATGAGCAAGAATAATAATATCTACCTCAATATTGTAATTATCAGCCGTTTGTTGGCCAATCTTTCCAGTTTCTACCCAAATTTGTGACGCTGCTAACATCACCTCGGTATCTAAATTTAAAAAATCAATGACATGGCGTAATTCATTAAGATTATCTAGGCTATTAAAGTAATTTTTTTTGACCGATTCTAAATAATAGGCTTCTTCTGACTTCATAATCATAGATATCGGAACTAACTACATAAACGCCTTTAGACAAAAGTGAATAAAGCCAGTCTTCCCAGTTTACCCGCTTTTTTAGGATGAGTTAATCAACCCAAAACCCCCGAATCGATAAAGACAATCATCCTTGGCTATAAAGCTTTGAACCCAAAGGACGAGCATTATCAATCGCAGTCTGAAAATTGAGCAAACACTGGGAAATTTCTTGGTCTTGCTCATCGGTTATTTGTGACCGTTTTTGTCGTCTTTGTTCTAAGATAGCCAAAGCCGAACGATTTCGTTTAATTTGTTCTTTTCGATCCCAATCTGGATAATTGACAAGTTTGGGTTTTAATTGATTCATCTCTTTAACTGGAAATTGTCTATCACAATCTTAGCCGATCCTTTGACCAAGAACAAGAGGTAACAGGGGGTGCATCTCATTTTTGTAAATCTACTGAGTTGGGATTTTTAAAGGGAAACTCTCTGCTAAAATTGGGCATTACTTCCGATTTTATCACTCAATCCCAGCCTTAAACCCCCCGTCAGGGGAGGAGCTTCGTCCCCCGAACCTTTGACTAACTAATAGCCCACATTCCGCACCCTCAACTGTCACATAAGCTGTCCCCCTCCAGAGACTTGAGTAAAAATACTTGGCTGGTGAAGGTTTTCTCGGTGGCCGTTAGGGGGGTCTTGAGACCCCTAATTATGAAAAAATAGGAATTGTTGGAAAACTTAGGCAGTGGGCTGTTCGACCATGAATCAATCAACAGAA
>NZ_JADEXI010000852.1:0-1472 GCF_015207185.1 Microcystis sp. LEGE 08355
GGTATAGTTCACTTATCATTTTCGTTATTTAGGTCATATATGGTAAATATGACTTATCTTTTTTTGGAGTCTGTGTCTGTATTCCATGCTACATAAGCTTTTCAGCTGGCTTGTCCCCCTGTCAGCATGGTTACAAAATTATGTCAACAATAAACTGGCGGCTGTCCCCCGTCAAATAAAGGTTTCAGACAAACCAAAAGGTAAATTGGTTAGAGAATGTGATGAAATGTGGTCTTTGGTTTTTTCTAAGACGATAAAAATCTATATTTGGCGGTTAATTGATAGAAATACAAGGGAAATTATTGGCTGCTATGCGCGGAGATAGGAGTCGTCAATCAGCCAAAAAACTTTGGGGCTAGTTTACCAGGCGTTTACCGACAATGTGCGGTTGCTTACACAGACTTTTGGGAGTCATATAAGACAGTAATTCCCAGTAAACGTCATCGACCGGTCGGGAAAGAAACTGGTCAAACTAATCCTATTGAAAGATTAAATAATACCTTTCGACAAAGGATTTCTCGGTTGGTGAGAGAGAGTCTATCTTTCTCTAAAAAAATGGAGAATCACTTTGGGGAGCCCTTTGGTATTTTATCCATGACTACAATGCACACCTGGCAAAGGATTAAGCCGCCATCACTACTACCGAATCACCACCAAATCTCTCAAGTCTTTACCATATAAAAGTTCTAGAAATTACTTACTTGTCAAAATTATTGTGGCTGACCACTAGATCAACTGACCTAGGGGTTGATGCGAGTAAGCATCATAGGTTACTATTTACTTAAATTCCGGCTCACCAGATTACGGTTATTTTGAATTATGGAAATCATCAAGCTAGGAAAAAAGGGTCAACTCTCTATTCCCAAAGCAATTCTCAATCATCTAGGGTTAGAGGGTGAAACGATGCTACTGGCAGAAACGACTGCTGATGGTGGAATTTTACTGCGTCCTGCTGGCGTGTATCCGATTGAGATATATACAGAGGAACGGATTGAGGAGTTTAAGATAGGCGATCGCTTAACGGACGAAGAAACCCAACAGCTTCAGCATAAGCTTAAAGATGCTAAATAGGGAATACAGATGCGTCTATTCCTTGATGCCAATGTTATTTTTGCAGCCGCTATCAGTCCTGATGGTCGCTGTAGTGCTTTGTTTCAGTTAGCTTCTGCTAGGTATTGTGCTTTGTTAAGCTCGCCTCACGCCTTGGAAGAAACGCGGCGTAACCTGACGGCTAAGTATCCCGAAGCTTTGACACGATTGGAGGGGGATTTAATCCCCAAACTAACTATAGTTGGAGAAGCACCACTTTCGCGAGTCAATTGGGCAAGGTCGATGGGACTACCTTGGAAAGATGCTCCTATTTTAGCGACAGCAGTAGAGAATAGGGCAGACCTTTTGGTAATACCATTTTTCTTTATTCTTGGCAGGTATCTTACCCCCCCTTGCCCCCCCGACGTCGGGGGGGCAAGGGG
>NZ_JADEXI010000853.1:0-1462 GCF_015207185.1 Microcystis sp. LEGE 08355
GGTGTAGGGTGTGGGGTGTGGGGAGCTTTTTCAGTAAAAAGGCAGCTCCGAGCTTATCGCTTAATACTAAGTACCTAAGCAAAATTAATTACACATATCTAACCCCCCTTGCCTCTTGCCTCTTGCCTCTTGCCTCTTGCCTATCTTCACTAGGAAATTAATTTTGCACGACTACTTATTGACTGATAACTTACCCACTGATAACTTACCCACTGATAACTTACCCACTGATAACTGATAACTGATGCAAGGCTGACGGCTAATATTGATATCGATCGCGATTTAGGACTAGGGTGGCATTTTTAGCGACAAAATCAATAATTTTTTTGGCCACATCCACACCAGTGGCCGCTTCTATTCCTTCCAAACCCGGAGAGGAATTGACCTCAATAACCACAGGCCCATGATTTGACCGTAATAAGTCCACACCCGCAACCCTTAAACCCATGGCTTTAGTGGCCCGTATAGCCGTACTGCGTTCCTCCGGGGTTAATTTTATCTTTTCTGCTTTGCCACCGCGGTGAAGATTAGAACGAAAATCCCCTTCGGCCCCCTGTCGCTTCATCGAGGCTACCACTTTTCCATCGATGACAAAACAGCGCAGATCTGACCCACTGGCCTCTTTAATATACTCTTGTACTAGAATATTAGCTTCTAATTGCCGAAAAGCTTCAATAACTGACTTGGCTGCTTGGTCGGTTTCCGCTAAGACTACCCCAATACCTTGGGTTCCCTCTAATAATTTAATCACTAGAGGGGTGCCGCCGACGGTTTCGATTAAACCATCGATATCTTGAGTTGCGTGAGCAATTCCCGTCACCGGTAAACCTATCCCTTCCCGAGCGAGGATTTGCAGACAACGCAATTTATCCCGCGACCGAGAAATTGCTTGCGAGTCGTTGGCAGTAAAAACATTCATCACCTCGAATTGTCGGACGACTGCGGTTCCATAGAAGGTTTTTGAGGCGGCAATACGGGGGATAATCGCGTCGAAACTCTCCAAGGGTTTACCGTTATAGACAACCGTGGGTTTATGGGAGGTGATGTTCATATAACAGCGCAAATAATTGATCACTCGTACCTCATGGCCTTGAGCTTCTCCCGCTTCTTTCAGTCGCTTGGTAGAATAAAGAGAAGCGTCTTGCGATAAAATAGCGATTTTCATAAATTTTCGCTTAAATATTGCTTTTACAACTGAAGAGCTCCTTATTTTCCCATATTGACTTTTTTTGCTGGCAACTCATAAAATTTCTGCTCTCGATCGAAGTCCATCGATTATTATGGCACTGACAGTTCCCCTTGAACAGTTGGGTTAAGTAGGGTTGGCTGAATAAATCTAAAAACCTTGTTGGGTAAGACTTTTAGACTTTTTGTCAATCAAAAAGTACCCGGCATGGGAGTGATCAGGGGGAAAATTCAGGGACTTTTTCCCTGAAAATTAGGTAATTGGCCACCTCAAAAC
>NZ_JADEXI010000854.1:0-1460 GCF_015207185.1 Microcystis sp. LEGE 08355
ACCTAATTTTCAGGGAAAAAGTACCTAAATTTTACCCCCGATCACTCCAATGGTTGGCACTTTTTGAGGGAAAAAAAGTCTAAAAGTCTTACCCAACAAGGTTTTAAGATTTATTCAGCAAACCCTAAATAGAAGATAGATTGTGCCTTCGATCCCCCCTAACCTTGATCAGGGGGGTGCCGAACTGTTTGGTACTTTATTGATGACGACAATGCCCAATTAGCAAAGGTTTGAGCTATTACCACTACAATAAAATTCACTACCTATCTTAATTTAGAGGATTTTTTCTAAACCGTAAACGAGGGATTGCAGCTGAGTAACTTTGCGGATAGAGAGGAGAACCCCCGGCATATAACAGGAGCGATCGCTGGTATCATGACGAAGGGTATAGATTTCCCCGGGGGAACCGAAAATGACTTCCTGGTGGGCAATTAAACCGGGTAAACGCACGCTATGAATACGGATGTTCTCAGCAGTTAAACCGCCTCTAGCGCCGGGGATAGTTTCTTTTTCGGAAACTTGGGCAGGATTAAAGGTTTTACCTAATTCTGCCAGTAATTCTGCGGTTTTGAGTGCCGTTCCACTGGGTGCGTCTGCTTTTTGATTGTGATGCAGTTCGATAATTTCCACATGATCAAAGTAGCGGGATGCTTGCAGGGCAGCCTGTTGTAGTAAAACCATGCCAATGGAAAAATTGGGGATAACTAAACAGCCGGTGCTGGCTTTTTCGGCAAATTCGGCTAAATCTTGCAGTTGTGCCGCCGATAATCCCGTAGTTCCCACCACGGGACGCACTCCATAGGCGATCGCACTGCGGGTATTGTCATAAACACCGTCGGGATGGGTAAAATCCACCATCACCCCTTGCACTTGTTCCTGAGTTGCCAGGACTAAAACACTCTGTAAATCGTCGAGAATCGGCACTTCTAGGGGTTCACAACCGGCCACTTCCCCCACATCCTGACCTCGAAAAGCTGGATTTCGATCCACTGCACCCACTAAGATCATATCGTCGGCACGAGCAACGGCTTTAATGACTTCCCGTCCCATTTTACCGGCTGCACCGTTGACAACCACAGGAATCGGGCCTCTATTTTCAGTCATGGTTAATTATTCTCCTTACATATAACCTGAGTTCGGGATAAGAAAAGGGAGAAGTGATCTGCTGAAAAACAGAAAACCATTCAGCCACCTTGCCCTAGGGTTAGTATAGATGCTTTGTTCTGTCCTGTCGATGATTTTTGCCAATAATTTGCACCTCAATGCTCAAAAAGCTTACTTGCTTATGGACTGAAGACTCGACAACGAAAAAGAAGCTTATGTCTGGGGGAAATTATCGAAAATTTGGGTTAAAACCCCGTCGTTTTACGACGGCTTTTCCTGATTTTCAATGTAGCACTTAAGAACTTCCAGTGGCGCACCTCCTACAGAAGATACAAAATAACTGGGCGACCAAAGAG
>NZ_JADEXI010000855.1:0-1456 GCF_015207185.1 Microcystis sp. LEGE 08355
GGGAAATGGGGAAATGGGGAAATTCACCCAATACCCCAATACCCCAACACCCATCTGATGAGAGCTTTCTGCACAATGAATTAACCAAGTTAAAAATTATGAAGTTTGGGATTATTGTTTTCCCCGGATCGAATTGCGATCGAGATGTGGCAACGGTGACGGAGGGGATTTTTCAGCAACCTACCCGCTATATTTGGCATCAAGAGACGGATTTAGGGGATGTGGATGTGATTGTGGTGCCGGGGGGATTTAGTTACGGCGATTATTTGCGCTGTGGTGCGATCGCTAGATTTTCGCCAGCGATGAAAACTGTCCGAGAAGAAGCCGAAAAAGGTAAATTAGTTTTAGGCATCTGTAACGGTTTTCAGGTATTAACGGAAATTGGGCTGCTACCCGGTGCCTTAATTCGTAATCGCGATTTACATTTTATCTGCGATCGAGTGCCAGTAAAAGTGGAAAATAATCAATCTGTCTGGACGCAGGGTTATCAACCGCAACAGGTGCTTAATTTGCCGATTGCTCACGGGGAAGGGCGTTATTATGCCGCAGAAGATACGTTAAAATCTTTGGAGGATAACGGACAAATTCTCTTTCGTTACTGTACTCCCACAGGAGAGGTAAATGAGTCGGGAAATCCCAACGGTTCGTTAAATAATATTGCAGGAATTACCAATAAAGCAGGAAATGTGCTAGGAATGATGCCTCATCCCGAACGCGCCGCCGATCGGATGCTCAATTTGACCGATGGTAGTCTATTATTTCGGGAGTTGATCAATTGTTGTTGACTAGACCTCTTGTAAAAATCAAAAATTGTTGTTAGGGTCAGTAGCCGGTCGTCAGTAGTCAGGAGAATTAAAAATGAATAATAATCAATTAAATGGTCTATTTACCGACTTTAGGCAATTTAATCCTTATTTTTGCCCTTTTTCAACCCTCAAGTAGTTGGGTTTTTGGGGTTTTGGGGTTTTAGTTGAAATTTCCCTGATAACTGATAACTGATAACTGATAACTGATAACTGATAATCCTGTGGCTGTTTTAAAAGATAATCGGGCTACCGTCCAAAAAGTTCTCTGGATCACCCTGCTGCTGAATATGTTGGTTATGGCGATCAAAGCGGGGGTGGGTTTGAGGATTGGTTCTTTAAGTCTGCAAGCGGATGCTCTCCATAGTGTCACCGATAGTGCGAATAATGTCTTGGGATTGGTAGCGATGCGGTTTTCCTCTCCCTATCCCGATCGAGATCATCCCTACGGACATCTGAAATACGAAGCGATCGGAGCTTTAGCGATCGCCGCCTTTTTGGGGATTGCCTGTTTTGAAATCTTGCAAGGGGGGATCATGCGTATTATCAAAGGAGGAAAACCCGTCGAGATTGCCGGTCCTGAATTATGGCTATTAATTATCGTTTTAGGGGTGAATATTTTTGTCACCTACTATGAGAGATCGGTGGGGCAG
>NZ_JADEXI010000856.1:0-1446 GCF_015207185.1 Microcystis sp. LEGE 08355
GGGTAAATCAGTCAATTTCACCCACAACGATGATCTTTTTTTTGTGTAGTTTTATTGCAAGAAAAAAGTTTTTTTGACAAAAAGCACAAAGTATGATAAGTACCCAACCTATTTCTGGCTGCCAGTAGTTATTGCAGAGTGGGAGTTGGGAAGCTTTTCCAGTAATCAGTGGACTGAAAACGCAAATCTGACAACTGATGACCCTCTTTTCTTTCCTCTGGCATCAAAATGGTTTCCCAACGCAAGGTGACAGCCATCATAATTTGGTTGGCAATCTTACCGATGTCGTTTTTGACCGCGCTGCCCTGATCTCAGCGTTCGACAAAAGCTCACGCCGAGGTCCGAACGGTGCGTTCATCCGGCGATGACTGGGTTTTTTAAGCGGTTGCTTACCCTGCCCCCTATTCTTAAGAGCATACATCATATAAAGTCGCCCTAAAAGGGCGAGGCTTTAAACCCAATTTTTCGGTAAGTTTTGACGAAATATTGGGCGAGGGTGTGTAAATCCGATGTGAATCCCTAGTCAGGGAGAATAATGTAAAGATTTATTAAATTGTAGCGTAGGATACTGTGCGGGGGGGTAGAGTGTATTCTTGTTTTCAATAGTTAGGGAGAGATTAAGTTAAGATTTGTGACAAGATCGAGACAAACCAGAATTAATAGTTCCAGTGGTTCAGGGAGATGAACTGATTAGCAAGGGGGACGTTAGCAGTTTCGAGATTGGCGATTGCCTTGACAATTGCCTTGAAGCCCATATTTTTTAAGAGGTTAGCGTTACGGTAAACCGCGAATATCCCCGAATGGCTTGGATTCGCTTGGTGCAACTCTTCAAAGTCATCGCAGTTATGAGTTAGCAGAATCCGATTTTCCTGTATAGCATAGTCAAGTACGACATTATCTATGCAGCCAGCCAAACCAATTTCATTGATCGTCAGCACGTCATGACCAGCAGCCGTAAGTAACTTAACCAGAAGTTGGGCTTGCGAGTCCTCATCAAGCAATAATCTTAGGCTCAACACTAATCCCCTTTGCTTCCAGACGGTGGCGTTCTTCTTCTGCTTCTTGCTTGAGTAGCTGCTGATTCCTCTCGCAATAGTCAATTGCTTCATAGATGGCAGCCAGGGGTAACTCCCAATTAAGGGCTGCTTCTTGAGGAGTCATGTCATTGACAATCATATCTGACCAGACATCAAAAGCTTTCAGCCTCCTACCTTGAAAACAAAGCTGTTGTCGCCAGGAATGAGGACGCTTCTCTAAATATTGCCATTGAGTTTTCGCTACGTTGGTACTCATGCTGATGCCTTGATGAAAGCTGGTATCCCTAGTTTATCCGATTAAAACAGGGGAAACCACCTGAGACTCCTTCCCCTGTGAATCCCTAGTCAGGGAGAAGAATGTAAAGATTTATTAAATTGTAGTGTAGGATACTTTTCGGGGGGGGTATTG
>NZ_JADEXI010000857.1:0-1426 GCF_015207185.1 Microcystis sp. LEGE 08355
GATCGGCACCACCCTTATCAATGGGGGCAGGGGGGATCAAAGACAAAATCTATCTTCAATTTAATTGAAACCACTTACTTAATTGGCTGTTAAAACCAGAAAAAAAAGGGCGAACAAAATTCACCCTAACAGACAAAGTAATCATCCTACAAAGTGCCGATAAACTTATCAATGCGATCGAATCCTTTCTCAATTGTCTTTAGGTCTGTAGCATAGGAAAGACGAATACAATCATCGGCACCGAAAGCAATACCGGGGATAGCAGCTACTTTTTGGGTTTCGAGCAGTTTCTGACAAAAATCCCGTGATTTTAAACCAGTTTGACTAATATCGATAAACACATAAAAAGCACCGTTGGGAGTAGGACAATTGAGTCCGGGGATTGCTCGCACTCGTTCTAAAATATACTGTCGGCGCTCGCTAAAAGCTTTGACCATTTCCTCAATGCAATCTTGGGGACTCTCCAAAGCAGCGATCGCACCGTACTGGGCAAAAGTGCAGACATTGGAGGTACTATGACTTTGGATCTTAGTCATAGCCTTGACAATTTCCACCGGTCCTGCTATGTAACCGACGCGCCACCCCGTCATCGAGAAAGCTTTAGCAAAACCATTACTAATAATACTGCGCTGAAAGATTTCCGGACCAAAAGAAGCGATACTGCGGTGAATTGCGCCATCGTAGAGGATTTTCTCGTAAATTTCATCAGAAACCACTAAAATATCCTTTTCAACCACAATTTTTGCTAAAGCTGCGATTTCTTCGGGAGTATAGACAATGCCGGTGGGATTAGAGGGAGAATTGAAAACAAATAATTTAGTTTTCGGTGTAATTGCCGCTTCTAGCTGTTCAGGGGTGATTTTATACTGATTCTCTAGGCTAGTGTTCACTATAATCGATGTTCCCCCCGCTAACGTCACCATTTCAGGATAACTCAACCAGTAGGGTGCGGGAATAATCACTTCGTCCCCCGCTTCAATTAACGCCATGATCAGATTATAGAGAGACTGTTTACCCCCATTGGTAACGATGACATTATCGGCATTGTATGCTAGTTGATTATCCCGCAGCAATTTCTCGGCGATCGCTTTTCTTAACCCCAGTTCTCCGGCAGCCGGTCCGTAGCGAGTTTTTCCCTCATCGAGGGCCTTTTTCGCGGCAGCTTTGATGTGAGTGGGTGTGTCGAAATCTGGCTCCCCGGCGCTAAAACTACAGACATCTTCGCCGTTTTTCTTCATTTCCTTGGCCAGAGAGTCGATAGCTAGGGTAAGGGAGGGAGTAACTTGATTGACTCGTGACGCTAGTTTCATAGTATTTTACCCTGAAAGGGCTTTTCTGATGACCTACACAACCTTTAGTATTGTCCATCACCTCGATTGTTCTGGGTGTTTTTTTATATAATCTCCGGAATTGCGGCGCTTAGGGA
>NZ_JADEXI010000858.1:0-1420 GCF_015207185.1 Microcystis sp. LEGE 08355
GCTTAAAGACAGTACAGCTTGACATAAGACAACGGCCGTGAAATTGATGTCACGGCTAATAAAAAAATGGGTCTGGATTGCTTTTTATCTCTAGGTTGTTGTTAGGTGATTGCTGACTGATTAATAATGGTTGAATGTCAATCGGCTTTTCCTTTCAGGGAGACGAAATCGGGCCTATGGGAATTACTATTGTCACCATTTTGCGGGGGATGAAAACGATTTCTCACTTCGGGGGGAGTGGGTAAACCCTGTTTCATTTCTGCCACTTTTAAGAGGATCAAATACTCATAAAAAGCTTGCAGAGTACACCAAGCAAAACCAGCTTTACCATCGAGAATTCCCGCCAAGATAAAATACATATAAAACCAACGAAGCAGGGGACGAAAAGGCAATCGTAGAGAAAAATCTTTTAAAGCTCTCCGTCTATCTACTTCAGTTTCACCAAAAAATAAATTTTTCCAACTAACACCACCGTTAGCCAACTGATGTAGGGTTTCTGCTGCTTCATTGGTAGAGTAACGATTATGTTTTTCAATCCAACGACTTAAACCTTTACTACAGGTATAGTGGGGATAGGTTTCTTGTAAAAAAGAGGTTTTTCCTCGACATTCTTCCCTTTCCGTGTGACCATAATCGCTAAACCAGACTTGATCTTTTCTAAATAGACGCATTTGATAACGAGGATACTGGGTGCTGCGACGGATCCAAGTTCCCATAAACATAACTCTTTCGGCCACATAAAAACCAGTAAATTCCTGTTGTTGAGTGGCACGCAGACATTCTGCATACAGTTGGGGTGTCATCCTTTCATCTGCTTCGAGAATATAAACCCAATCGTATTTAGTCTCGATATTTTCCAACATCCAAGTTCTTTGTTTACCATGACTCTCGAATTGATGCTGAATCACGCGCACTGGATAACGAGAAGCGATCTCTACTGTGCGATCGCTACTGTAGGAGTCAACCACAATCACATCATCGGACATAAGTGCCGATTCCACACAGGCGGCAATATCAATTTCTTCGTTATGGGTGAGAATGTAAATGGAAAACATAGATATAGTATGGTGTTTGATTATACGAAACTCGATCGGGTAGTAGTCCTATTGTGTACCAGAAAAATTGGAATTAAAACCCTTATTATCCCAGAAATTTTCTTAAAACTGCCAGACTGAGCCTATTCTACCCTTGATCGCCATTTTGTCAATATTCCTTAAGTATTACTTGAAAAATTCGGTTCTTCGTTACTTGGTATGGTTCGATAGGGGGGCATAAATCGACTAAATCCTTATCTGGCAAGAGACTTAATTGATTAGTTCGCTCTAGAAAAAAACAATTAACAAAAATCGCTAAATGCCTTTCTCTATAAGGGTTCCATCCCTTATAACCCCCGTCCATTGCATAACACAAACCGAAGAGC
>NZ_JADEXI010000859.1:0-1414 GCF_015207185.1 Microcystis sp. LEGE 08355
GGAGAGTACCGAGATAAAACGTTTTGGAATACTTCTCTGTAATCCGGCGACAGAGTTCGTAGGACTCCGCAAGGGAGACGAGGGGTTTGGTGGGGTGGGTCGGTTTTGGCAATTGGAGCATTCTGCTGGGGCGGAATGATTGACTTAGATTAACGGCGAACTGTGGCTAATGATATAGCATTGTCTCACTCAAGGCCATTTTCGTCATTAGTCCCTAGCCAGAGAATTAACGAGCGCTGGACACTGGTGTGGATTGGGTTTTATTCGGGTTTAGGGGTGCTGCGGGGTGATCTTTGCTGATCACTGCTGCCGCTAATTTCCCCGATAAAACCGCTCCTTCCATGCTTCCTAAATATTTTTGCATGGTATAGTCACCGGCGAGATAAAAATTCTCGATCGGAGTTTTCTGAGAAGGTCGATAAGCTTGTCGGCCAGGGGTGGCTTTATAAACCGATCGAGGAGTTTTCACCAGATGATATTTTAACAATTGACTGGGATTATCGCCAGTAAAATGTTGGGGAAAGAGTTTTTCTAATTCTTTCATCGTGGCGGCGATAATTTCCTCATCGGATTTAGTAATCCAATCCTGAGCAGGGGCGAGAACTAATTCTAACATCGAGCGATCGGGGTTAGCGTATTCTTTACAGGTGTTGCTCATGTCAGCATAAACACTGAGTAAAGGAGAACGGGAGAATAATAAATGATCGATGTCGGTTAGTTTGCGATCAAACCAGAGGTGTAGATTAATAACAGGAACTCCTTCTAATCCTTCTAATTTTTGAAAGAATTTATCTTCTTGCCAAAGTTTAGGCAGTAATACTTTTAAGGGATCTACAGGCATTGCAGACACATAAAGATCAGCTTCAAAAAGATAATCTTTCGCACCGTCTAAACCGCGCATTAAGAAGGCTTTAACTGTGCCATCTTCATTTAAGATAATCTCTTTTAAAGGGGCGTTTAAGCGCACTTCGCCACCTCTAGCGGTGATGTAATCGACTAAGGGTTGGCAGAGTCTTTCCGTGGGTGAACCATCGAGAAAGGCCATTTTTGAGCCGTTTTTCTCCTGTAAAAAGCGGTTTAATGCCGTTAGTAGAATCGTGGCGGAAATCTCGTTAGGATCGATAAAGTTTAGGGCTTTCGACATAGCGATAAACACTTCTTTTTCTACCCTAGGAGGGATGTTTTGTTTCTCTAGCCATTCTGACCAAGAATATTTATCCATCTCCTCGACGTAACTTTGTCCTTTAACAATGGCAGGGATTAAACCGAGTCCAAATTTAATTTTTTCCTCCCAAGTTAACATATCATTATTGCGAAGAATGGCAACAATACCGTTAATTGGGGCGGGAATATCAGGGAAGTCAAACCGCGAATAAGTCCCCGGTTTTTCCGGCTGATTGAAGATCATCGAGTG
>NZ_JADEXI010000860.1:0-1412 GCF_015207185.1 Microcystis sp. LEGE 08355
AGGCAACCCCGGCCCAAATCGGTGCTTTTATGAGTGCCCATCGCATTAAACGCCCCACCAGCGATGAATTAGCGGGAATGCTTGATGCCTACGCCGAGCTTGGCCTGCAAATAACCCTAGAATCAGCCTCTTTTCAGCATCCGATCACTATTTTTGGCAATCCCTACGATGGACGCTCTCGCACTGCCCCAGTTACCCCGATCACTACTTTAATCCTAGGGTTGGCAGGGGTTCCCGTAGTCCTGCACGGGGGCGATCGAATGCCGACTAAATACGGTATTTCCCTCAAGGAAATCTGGCAGCAATTAGGAGCAGATTTTAGTCAATTATCCTTAGCAGCAGTGCAAGACTGTTTAATCACCACAGGATTGACTTTTTTCTATATTCCGCGCCATTTCCCTCTAGTACAGAATTTCATCACCTATCGGGAGCAAATCGGTAAACGTCCGCCCATGGCCACGGTAGAGTTAATGTGGTCGCCTTTTGTCGGTAATATTCATCAGATATCGGGTTTTGTTCATCCCCCCACCGAGGAGCGTTTTTGCGAAACTTTTGCCCTGAGAAATATCTCTCATTTCACCACTGTGAAAGGATTAGAGGGCAGTTGTGATTTAGCCTGTAATCGGACGGCGATTATTGGTCTGGGAAATCCCACCGATCCGCCTTCCTTTCAGCGATTTTTCCTAAATCCTCGCGATTATGGCTTCTGTCCCTCGGATTATCCCCTCGAATCTTTAGAGATGCTCACCGCTAAATTAAAGGGTTTATTAGCTGGAGAAAATAATGAATTAAGCGATGCGGCAATTTTTAACGGTGGTTTTTATCTTTGGCGCTGTGGAATTGTCCCAGATATCCCCACGGGTTTCCAGCAAGCACAACAATCTTTACAGTCGGGAAAAGCCCTGGCTAAACTAGAAGAGATCAGTAATTATCTGGAAAATCAGGAATAGATAGGAATAGGACTGTAGGGAAAATCACTCCATTATAAATACTTTTGAGAAAAAAATTTTCCCAACTGCATCATTTCCTCGCTCAAGTGGGAAAGCTATGACTACGGTAAACGATTTAGAAGTTTCTAATTCCTATCACAGTCGCCCGTAGAGAAGCCATCATGTCTGCAATTAACCCCTCGACGCTCGAAACTGAATTTATCTGTCCCTCTTTTTCTATCTTAAAACTGAAGGAAAACTCGATCGACCTGGATGAAGATTTTCTCGGCAGTGATTTGGAAGATGATTTAGTATCTAGTCCCGAAAAAAGCTACAGCAACGGCACAACTACCGATTTAGTACGTTTATACCTACAAGACATTGGCAGAGTGCCTCTGCTCAAACGGGACGAGGAAGTTGAACAAGCGCAACAGGTACAGCGTCATCTGTCTTTACTGAAATTATGCGCCGCCGCCGTTAAAC
>NZ_JADEXI010000861.1:0-1409 GCF_015207185.1 Microcystis sp. LEGE 08355
CATTGAAGAAGTTTGAGCGTAGCCTACTCTTTCTTGCTTTTCGTACCAAGCTTGTGTTCTGAGATGGAGAGCTTTATTGTAAACTAATCTTACACAGCCCAATGTGCGCCGCAATAGCGACTCTTGTGTTGGTGTGGGGTAAAATCGAAACGAGTAGGCTTTTTCCATGTCTCACATTTTAGCATATATTTCGTAAATGTTCTAATATTTAACAGAAAAGCCGTCGTAGAACGACGGGGTTTCAGACCCAAAATTTTGGATGAAAACCGGTAATGAAAGGCTGTTAACTGTGGACAACAACCCGCAGGATCGAGCCTTAAATGTAGTTTTCATGGCAAGTTCTGCTAAGGGTGTAAAGCCTATACTAGATTTTGAGGCAGAAGAAGGGAAGATATTGAAAGCGACTAGAGGAAAACCCCTATCTTTAACCGTTGAAGAGAGCGGATGTATTAAAGAATTAGGCGAATTGATAGCCAGTAAAGATAGGGGATATTTCGATGTTATCCACTTGAGCGGACACGCCGCCATCGAGGATCAGAAACCCTATTTTATTACTGAGACGGAATACGGAGATAGGCAAGATACCAGCGCCGAAGATATTGCCAGAGAATTACAGTTTAATTTACCCAAGCTTTTGTTTTTATCAGGGTGTCGGACAGGCTACTCCGATGGTGATGAGATCCTTTCGATGGCCGAGAAGTTATTAGAAAATGGGGCTAAAGCTGTTTTGGGGTGGGGTCAACCCGTCAGGGATAACGAAGCTGCTGACACGGCGGCCATCCTCTATGAAAAGCTTTCCCAAGGCTTTACTTTAAGCGAGTCGTTAGCTTTTGCCTATCAGAAATTATTAGGAAATCAGGCCAGGGATTGGCATTGTTTACGCATCTATGTGAGGGGAAGTATCCCAGAAGCTTTGGTAAGGAGAGGACAGAAAAAACCTTTACCTCCCGTATCCGTTGTTGACCAATTTGTGGACCCAGAAACGAAATATTTGCGGGTAGCCACACGGGAAACTTTTATCGGTCGCCGCCGTGATCTTCAGGATTGCTTGCAAGTGCTGAAAAAACCCTTTGATAATCCTAAAGCAATTCATAAGGCCGGGGTTTTCCTGCAAGGTTTTGGTGGTAACGGGAAAAGTACCCTCGCCGCTCGGTTGTGCGATCGCCTCCTTGACCATACTAAGCTTGTCTGGCATCAACAAATTGATCAAACTAGCTTAGTTGATACCCTAGCTGATAAACTCGATAGCGAACAGCCTCGCGAGACCTTAAGGAATCCTAACGAAGAACTTAAATACCAGAAGTGTTGAACGTGGAAAAAAGTCGTACAAAATTTGATATTCTAGATAAGAAAACAAAGTAAATGTCCACCAATAAATGTGAATAAGCCATGCTAACAATTTTCCNAAA
>NZ_JADEXI010000862.1:0-1409 GCF_015207185.1 Microcystis sp. LEGE 08355
CCCCTAGGGGTATGCCACAAATCGAAGTGGCCTTCGAGATCGATGTTAACGGCATCTTGAAAGTGGCCGCCAGTGACCAAGGCACCGGCAAAGAACAAAGCATTTTAATTAGTCATACTGGAGGGCTGAAACCGAACGAAATTGAAAAAATGCGCCTAGAAGCCGAAAAATACGCCGAATTTGATCGCGGTCGTCTGCAAATGATCGATATTCGCCAGCAATGCGATAGTCTTTTCTATAGCTACGAAGTCACCCTCAGGGAAAACAGCGAGTTAGTTGCCCCCGATATCCGGCAACTGGCCGACCAGAAGCGACAACAGTTGGAAATCGCCCTGCGCGACCCTTCCATATCCCCAGAAAAGCTAAAAACCATCCTGGAAGAATTTCGTCAGATTGTCCTCGAAATCGGTACCCGCATCTACAGGGGTAAACAAGAGGACACCCAAATCCTCAACGGTACTGGTTTTGAATCGATCGATGTCACCGAAAAACTGACCCGACCCACCCGCATCCGGACCACTCCCCCCAATATCTTCGCCGACGGGCCAACCCTCTCCCACACTAGAACCAGAACCTATAGTAATCTGGAAACTAAAGCCAGCGAATCGGGCAGTGATGATCACCCCTACGATGGCGAAGAAATGAGTGCCAGTGACTACGAGGCCGTAGATTAAAAAGGATCAGTGATCAGTGATCAGTAATCAGATGTGAGTTTTCAGCTTTTTTATCCCCTTCTCCCCACACCCTTCTCCCCACTCCCCCACACCCCACTTCCCTATCACCCCACTTCCTTACCAAAAAAATAGTAGGGATAACCCAACTAAACTATTATGTATAGTTTGTTAAAGTAACAACTAGACTTAAACTTTATTTATAAATTGCCAGCAGAACCATAGCCCCCTATGCCCACTGATTACTACGAAATTCTAGGTGTCTCGCGAGATGCGGGCAAAGAAGACATCAAACGCGCCTATCGTCGTCTCGCCCGAAAATACCATCCCGATGTTAACAAAGAACCAGGAGCCGAGGAACACTTCAAAGAAATTAACCGCGCCTACGAAATTCTCTCGGAACCGGAAACCCGCAATCGTTATGACCGCTTTGGTGAGGCCGGGGTTTCTGGAGGTGCTGCCGGTTTTGATCCCGACAATATGGGCGGTTTCGCCGATATATTTGAGACAATCTTTAGTGGTTTTGGGGGCATGGGCGGCCAAGCAACGGCCCGCCGACGCACAGGCCCTACCCGGGGCGAGGATCTACGTCTCGATTTTCGACTAAAATTCCGCGAGGCGGTCTTTGGCGGCGAAAAGGAAATCCGCATCCGTCATCTGGAAACCTGTCAAACCTGTAAAGGCAGCGGGGCCAGACCAGGAACCAGTTCCCGCACCTGCACTACTTGCAGTTGTACG
>NZ_JADEXI010000863.1:0-1397 GCF_015207185.1 Microcystis sp. LEGE 08355
ATTAAGGGGGGACTAAGGGGGGATCGAACCTAAAATCCATTTTTAATTTAATTATAACCAGCTAATTAGGATAAACTCGCCCTTTCCAACCTCCTCCTTGGCCGCGCCAATAACGCAGGGCAGAATCCACAGTCATTAAACTATAAAAGAGGGCAATTAGTGGTAAAGTTAAAGCCCGCAGGGGGGATAATTTATATAGTCTTAAAGTCGGGCTATATGAGAGGGCGATTAGTAATAAGGTGACGGTGCTAATTATGATAATTGATGTTTCTTTTAAGACCAATCCCCAGATTAAGCCCAAGGGGGCGGCTAAATAGGTTAAAAACATCCCGAAAATTGTGCCAATTAACCAAAGTGTTGAGTAATTTAGTTGCGTAAATGCGGTGCGGGCTACCATATTCCAAATGCTGGCTAAATCGGGATAGGGACGGAGACTATAGGTGGTTTCTGTTAATCCTAACCAGATGGAACTCTCGTTATTTTCTGGGTGATTTTGCAGATATTTTTTAACCGCAATCGCCAAAGAACAATCATCAATTAAAGCTTGTTTAAGAATCTCAATACCGCCAATTTTTTCTAGGATATCTCGGCGAATTAAAATGCACCCCCCGGCGGCGGCTGCTATCGGGGAATTAGGGTTATTAACTAGGGGAAAAGGATAGAGTTTCTCGAAGAAAAAAACAAAGGCAGGAATAAGAAATTTTTCCCAAAAACTGTCACAGCGTAGCAACACCATCAGGGAAACTAAAGCTTGTTTTTCCTGTACTGCTTTAGTAACTAATTGGGTTAAATTATCTGGTGCGTGGGCAATATCGGCATCGGTGAAGAGAAAATAATCGGGTGCAAATGTCTCGGTAGCCTCTGTTATTCCCTGTTTCATTGCCCATAATTTACCCGTCCATCCTATCTCTAAAGGCTGTCCATAAATAATAGTTATTTGTCCAGATTTATGAGATTGTTCAGCAATTTCTTGGGCAACTTTCCCCGTGTCATCACTGCTTTGATCGTCAATTAAAATAATCGAAAATTCGCCTTGATAATCTTGTTTAAAGAGGGAGGTTAAACTGATGGGTAAAACGTCGGCTTCGTTTCGTGCGGGGATAATTGCCGAGACTTTTGGATAATTTGTTAAGGGAGAAGTGACGGGATTAATTTTTTGGTTAGATAGCCAAAATTGTCCCCTGGCTAAGATTAAATATAACCAAATTATTAGCGATAGGAAAGTAACTAATAATAAGAAAAATGTCATAAGCTAGTCGGCTTTCGATGAGGGAATAGGGAACAGGTTAAAAAGAGTAAGTAGGTAGGTGTTGAAAGTTGTCAGGCGCCCCCCTTATTAAGGGGGGCAGGAGGGATCGAACCTAAAATCCATTTTTAATTTAATTATAACCAGCTAC
>NZ_JADEXI010000864.1:0-1391 GCF_015207185.1 Microcystis sp. LEGE 08355
CCCCACACCCTACACCCTACACCCTCTTTCAAGTCAGTGGTCAGGAGACATCTGCTTTTTGATAAAAAGTTAAGGTAGTATTGCCGTAGCGTTTTTGACGACAAATGGTTAAACCTTCTAGATTAATTGCTTGCCAAGATTTGGGATTATGTTCCACGGCAATTTCCCCCAGAGAATCTAATAAATTAGATTGAGAGATGGCAGTTAATACCGGTAAATATAAACCGCTTTCGTAGGGAGGGTCAAAATAAATTAAATCAAAACTTTTCCCCGCTAAAGTGGCTAACTTTGTCAGTACATCTCCCCGAATTACTTGGAATTGCTGGGGAGAAGTTGCTAAATTGCGCCAATTTTCCTTGATAATTTCGCCAGCGCGTCCTGATTGTTCAATTCCGATTACTAGACTCGCACCTCGACATAAAGCTTCCGCACCCATCGAACCATTACCCGCACAAAGATCCAACCAACGACAGCCGGATAATTTCTGTTGCCAGATATTAAATAAAGCTTCTCGCACCCTTGCTGTCGTCGGACGGGTTAATTGTCCTGCTAGGGTTTTTATGGGACGATTGCCGTAAATTCTCATCGGTTAAAAGGCAAATTCAGTTAATCTTTTTTGTAATAAATCAGGAAAAAGGGCATAGTATCTTTGATTGAGAGGAGAAGGATGGGGGAGAGGTAATAAAGTCACTTTCTTTTGCTGTTTTAATCCATCTTCATCGGTAGCGGTAAGGGTAACTAGGAGTTTTTTGGTAAAGCGTTCTTTATCAAGATAGAATTTATCTACTTCTTTGGGTTTACCGTAGGGTTCAAACCATTTAAAAGCTTCCGTGCCAAGGGGAATGATATGATCACCTTGCCAATAAAAAACGAGCAGTTTTTCTATAAATGGACGAAAACGATCCTTCACTTCCCCAGAATAAGCTTTATTACCCGGAGGTTTGTAGGGAACTGTATTAGTTAAGAAAATTCGATCGCACACGGATAATAACTCTTGACGATCATGAGATTTTCTCCCCTGCCAAGCTTGAAAAAATCCCTCTCTTACCATTCTACCGGCAGCCCCGATCAAAGGTTGTCCCGCATACACTTCATCTCGTCCTAAATCCCGGCCAAAAAAGCATAACTGACTAGCAAGATTACCAGCATACAAAACTGGTTCAAAGGGGTCTTTTTTTGCCTCTTGGTAAATCAGGGTATCGATGGGAAAATCCTCTTTTTTTGCCTCTTGGTGTACCTGTTTAATTAGGGTTTTAATATCGGTCATTATTCCAGAAATCGGTTATTAGTGGCTCTCCATTCTACTACAAAAATGAAAATTATCAGTCTTCAGTCTTCAGGAGATTATTTTTATTTATTCTTTCTTCTCCCCACACCCCACACCCTACACC
>NZ_JADEXI010000865.1:0-1390 GCF_015207185.1 Microcystis sp. LEGE 08355
AGACCTGCCCGCCCGGCAGCACGCGGACGCGGTCCCCCGGGACGACCGTCCCGCGCGCGACCATCCCCGCGAACCCCCGAAAATCGAGGTCCGGACGGTTGACCCATTGCACGGGCAGGGCGAACGGTGCGTCCGCCTTCGCGTCATCGGTTAGATCGAGTGTCTCGAGATGCGTGAGCAGCGGCGCGCCGTCGAACCACGGCATGTGCGCCGAGCGCGTGATCACATTGTCGCCGCGCAGCCCCGACAGCGGGATGCATGTCAGGTCGCCGATCCCGATTTGTGCGGCAAATGCGCGATAGTCGTCGCAGATCGCCGCGAACCGCGCGCGGTCATAGCCGATCAGGTCCATCTTGTTGACCGCGAGCACGAATTGCCGGACGCCGATTAGTCTGGCGAGATAGGAGTGCCGCCGCGTCTGCACGAGCACGCCTTTACGCGCATCGACAAGGATGACCGCGACATCGGCGGTCGACGCGCCGGTCACCATGTTGCGCGTATATTGCTCGTGCCCCGGACAATCGGCGACGATGAACTTGCGCCTTGCAGTCGTGAAGAAGCGATAGGCGACGTCGATCGTGATCCCCTGCTCGCGCTCGGCATCCAGGCCGTCGACGAGCAGCGCGAAGTCGATGTCCTGCCCTTGAGTCCCGACGCGACGGCTGTCGGCGGCGAGCGCGGCGAGCTGGTCGTCGAGGACCAGCTTCGAATCATAGAGCAGCCGCCCGATAAGCGTCGACTTGCCGTCGTCGACCGACCCGCAGGTGATGAAGCGCAGCAGCGACTTGCCCTCATGCGCCGCGAGCAGCGCCGCGATGTCGGGGACAGGCGCGACCATCAGAAATAGCCCTCGCGCTTCTTCTTCTCCATCGAAGCCGACGCGTCCTTGTCGACCGCGCGCCCGTCGCGTTCGGACGTCGTCGACGACAGCATTTCCGCAATGACGTCGGGCAGCGTCGCCGCCGTGCTCGCGACCGCGCCGGTCAGCGGCCAGCAGCCGAGCGTGCGGAAACGCACCGATCGCTCAACGATCGCCTCGCCGGGCCGCAGCGCCATCCGATCGTCGTCGACGACGAGCAACAGCCCGTCGCGCACAACCGTTGGGCGCGGCGCCGCCAGATAGAGCGGCACGATCTCGATCGTCTCGGCGAGAATATATTGCCAGATATCGAGCTCGGTCCAGTTCGACAGCGGAAAGACGCGGATGCTTTCGCCGCGGTTCTTGCGCATGTTGTAGAGCGACCAGAGCTCGGCGCGCTGCGCCTTGGGGTCCCAGCCGTGCGACCGGTTGCGGAACGAAAAGATGCGCTCCTTGGCGCGGCTTTTCTCCTCGTCGCGCCGCCCGCCGCCGAACGCCGCGTCATAATCGCCCGCGTCGAGCGCTTCCTTC
>NZ_JADEXI010000866.1:0-1382 GCF_015207185.1 Microcystis sp. LEGE 08355
CCACTTCCCCACTTCCCCACTTCCCCCTCTCCGGCGCTTCCTACACCCTTCCATTACCCATAGCTTGTCCGGCGAGATAACCAGTGGTCCAAGCGCTTTGAAAATTAAATCCCCCCGTGACTCCATCGATATCTAGTACCTCCCCGGCAAAATATAACCCCGGACAGATTTTGCTTTCCATAGTTTTAAAATCCACTTCCTGAAGATTCACTCCCCCAGAGGTGACAAATTCCTCCTTAAACACCCCTTTTCCTTTGATTTGATATTCCCCTTGCTGTAATTCAATCATTAATCGATTGAGAGTATTTTTAGATAATTCGGCCCAGGGAGTTTCCGAGTTAACAGTCAAGTAACTTAATAAACTCTGCCAAAGACGCTTAGGTAACTGCTCAAAGGGACAATAATTAAAAAGTTTTCTTTTGGGATATTCACTTTTAGTTTGTAAGATAATTTCCCGCAATTTTTCAGGATGATAATCCCCTAACCAATTAATTATTAAAGGCATTCGGTAATGATGCTCGTGAAGTAACCGCGCTCCCCAAGCAGAAAGTTTTAAAATAGCCGGTCCACTAACTCCCCAATGGGTAATTAACAAGGGTCCGATTTGTTCTAATTTACTTCCCCCAAGACGAACGCGCACTTTATCCACAGTAACCCCTAACAAATCTTTCAGACGAGGATCGGCAATTTGAAAGGTAAATAAAGAAGGGACAGGAGAGACTAGAGAATGACCTAAATCTTGAGCGGTGCGATAACCAAAAGGACTACTTCCCGTAGCAATTAACAGCTTATCTGCTCTAATTTGCTCATCTCTCTTTAATTCAATTAAAAAACTTTCTTCCTGTTTTTTTACCGATTTAACTGGGGAATTTAGCCTTAAATCAACCCCAGCAAAAGTCGCACTTTCCCGCAGACAATTAACAATAGTTTCAGAATTATCGGTGCTGGGAAACATTCGTCCATCCGCTTCTGTTTTTAGTTTTACCCCCCGCAATTCAAACCATTTAATAGTATCTTGGGGTTGAAACCGACTAAAAGCTCCCCGTAGTGCTTTGCCACCGTGAGGATAATAATTAACCAATTGGGAAACATCAAAACAATGATGGGTGACATTACAGCGTCCCCCTCCCGAAATCCGCACTTTCGCAAGGGGTTCTTTTGCCGCTTCTAGGATAGTAACGCCAGCTTTTGGGTTAGATTCTGCCGCTTTAATTGCGCCAAAAAATCCCGCTGCCCCGCCACCAATTACGACTATTTGAGTCATATAAGTAAGTGGTTATAATTAAATTGAAGATAAATTTTGTCTTTGATACCCCCTTAATCCCCCCTTGATAAGGGGGGTGCCGATACCCCCTTAATCCCCCCTTGATAAGGGGGGTGTC
>NZ_JADEXI010000867.1:0-1381 GCF_015207185.1 Microcystis sp. LEGE 08355
ATCGGCCCGCGTCCTGTAGGGGCGAAGCATTCGGACAATAACCTATCGGTGAAACCGTAGATTTTCTATCCGAATGCTTCGCCCGTACTTTTTCAGCAAACCCCATTTAGCCACCACTAACGGGGGGAATTAAAACTATCTCATCGCCATTTTCGAGGATTTTCTCTCCCGAAACAAACTGAAGATTAACTCCAAAACGAGTAACGTCGCGCCATCTTTCTAATTGGGGATAGGGGGCTATAATATAGTTTAACACTTCTGTAACGGAAGTGTGGGCAGGAAATTCGAGGTTTAATTGTGAAGTTTTATAGACTTCTTGATAAATAGCAAATAGTTTCACTGTTACCGTAATTTTTTCCATATTTTTCCTAGGATAATAACATCAATTGGGAACCCTGTTCGGTTTTGCGGACTTCGATGCGATGTTGAAAAGCTTCTTTAAATTGGGGCATATGAGTTACCGTCAAAATACAGGCAAAATCGGCGGATATAGCGTTAATTGCCGCAATTAAGCGATCACATCCTTCCGCATCCTGAGTTCCGAATCCTTCGTCAACAATGAGCATTTGTAAGGCTGTTCCGGCTCTTTGTGCCAATAATCTCGCTAAAGCTAATCGAATCGAGAAATTAATCCGAAAAGCTTCCCCTCCTGAATAGGTTTCGTAGGGACGAGAGCCGCGGGTATCACCAATAATAATATCTAAAGTATCGATTAACTTTTGTCGCTGTTTCTTCGTACCTTTACCGCTTTTTTGGGTTAAAAACTGCACATGAAATTGATTACCGGTTAAGCGAGCTAAGATATGATTAGTTTGTGCTTCCAACTCCGGTAAAACATTCTCAATCATCAGAGTTTGTAAACCATTTTTGCCAAAAGCTATGGCTAACTCTTTATAAACTGTATATTGTTTTTTAACTTTAGCTAAATCGCTCTCTTTTTCTGTCAGTTGTTTACCTAAAGTTTCTAGTTGATGTAACTTCTCCTCAACCCGACCTTTTTGGGAGAGCAATCCATCAATTATCTGTCTTCGCTGTTGAATATTAGTCGATAATGCGGCTATTTCTTGGCGATAGTCAGTCAAAGTACCAATCTTTTGACTAATATTTGCTAACTCCTGATTTATCTTCTGGCGATCCTCATTTCGCAGCTGTAATCTTTGCTCAATGTCAGCAATTTTAGCGGCTATTTCTGGATAATTTTTTTCTGCTTGTTGCCAATCTTGATACTGTAATCTTACCCCCTGTAATTGTCGGATCAGATTTTGAATATTCTGATGTTCACTGCGATCATAATTTAAGTTTTGAATCAACTTTTCTAAGCGTTCAACTTCCTGTTTAAGTGGGGAGTTTTGACCTAGTTCTTGCTTCTCTTGTTCTAGTC
>NZ_JADEXI010000868.1:0-1380 GCF_015207185.1 Microcystis sp. LEGE 08355
CTCCTATACCTTTTAAACAGGATTTAGTATTAAGCTAAGACGTATTTAAACCGCTTATTCTTAGATTAGCCGAATCTCCCCCCCTTGCCCCCCCGACGTGGTAGGGGGGTGTTGCCCTTTGCAAGAGTGCAAGAGTGCAAGAGTGCCTCGTCTCAACAAGCAATTTAAATTACGAACAGCTTATAGGACGTTTTTGAACCACCAAAAATTAATTATGCAAGAGTTCTAATCAATAAAAGGGCATCATTTGCTGATGCCCTGTGGCTGAATATTTAAGTAGTTACAGATTTGATCCTAAGGATGAAGTATGCTCTTGTCTGCGCTCGTCTCCTGACTCGGAGAATTCTGAGTCCCGAAAACGAAAACTTTATACTTGATCATTAAGATAAATCCCCTGCTTAGGCAGTGCGTTTTTTCACACTACCTAGTTCTCGAATGCCTAACCAACCGATCAAACTATAGCAAATCGATAGCAACATACTTTGAATACCAATTCTTAACCACTGTTTCAAAGCCTCCAAGTTAGCTTGGCTTTCTGCCTGTTTTCGTCGATCTTGCAGCTGAGTTTGTAGCCGATTTTTGATATCATCTAATCCCTGTTTAAACTCCTTCGGTTTTTTGGATAAATCCCGTAAATTAGTTAATTGGTCTCTTTGTTGACGGAGGGTCTGTAACTGTTCTGTGCTGATCGGTTGTCCTTGGAAACGACCAGTTTCAATTACTTGATTTCTCTGAGAGATCTGCTGTTCTAATAGTTGGGGATTTTGCGATAGCGTATTTAACTGGGCTAAGAAAGCCTGAATTTGTCCCTCCCCTTGGTCAACACCCTGTTCAATTTGAGTCAAAGCGTTGTTTTTAATCTGGTTGATATTATTGATATGAACAGGAATCATCAACAGAAAAACTAAGCCTAACAGTGTGGAAAGAATAAAAATCGGCCAACGCAATTCAAAGCGGGATTTTCTAGGAATGACATCTCTATTGTTAGCGTCAATCCAGTAAGCGATTAAAACGAGAACGATACCCAGAAGAGGAACAATTCCTCGATCAACAAAGGTGCTGACGAACCCTACCTGCCATTGGGATTGATTAAATCGATAGGGCAGCGGCAGGATAAACCCATCCAAAAGGAAGGAAATAATGAAAACCAATCCCGTTAATTTCAGGGACAAAGAAGTAAAGCTGTTCATCGAAAAACTGGGTCTGAAACCCGCCCTTTAGCGATAACGGAGGGCGGCTTTATATAAGTTAGCGAGAAACAATTAAACCGTTAGAACGACGAATTAACTGAATCTTACTAACAGCTATCTGTCCCAATCGTTGACCATTGGTATCGCTTACAGATAGCTTTTTTTCGGTATCTCCACTAACATAACCAAT
>NZ_JADEXI010000869.1:0-1374 GCF_015207185.1 Microcystis sp. LEGE 08355
GATTAAACTGAATCGATCGCTAATTTTATTAAGAATTTTTACAGTGCCGCCGGGGGAGCTTAGGGGGGAAAAGTTAGCTCTAGCAGGACTTGACCGCCAGTTGAAACCGGTATCCATCGAGATGGCGCAATTGTAAAGATTAGTGAAAAACTGCTCCCTAGTTGATCTTTGGGCAGGAGAGGGTATAATCTGGCACCAATATCAATTTTCGACCAACACTGTTTACACTTCTTAAAAATTCTTAACATTCAGGAGACTTATATAGGCAAAATTTCACAAATTGAAACCGAATTTAGCAATCATGCTTATAATCAGTACAGGATTCTTTATGTTGTGCTAAACTCAGGCCCTTGAGAGACAAAGCCATAGTTGCGATGTCAGCGAGAACACATTGAGCAACCCCCTACCCAAACCCTTAGTCATAACACTCTGGTAATGCCCCGAATACTTGTAATCGATGATGATCCTGCAATCGCGGAATTAGTCTCCATCAACTTGGAGATGGCGGGTTATGACGTTAACCCCGCAGAGGACGGGATTAAAGGCCAGGCCTTGGCCGTCCAGTTACAACCCGATTTAATCATGCTGGATTTAATGTTGCCCAAAGTCGATGGTTTTACCGTCTGTCAGCGTTTGCGACGAGATGAACGCACGTCCGACATCCCGATTTTGATGCTCACAGCCTTAGGACAAACCCAAGATAAAGTGGAAGGTTTTAACGCCGGTGCCGATGATTACCTGACCAAACCTTTCGAGGTGGAGGAAATGTTAGCTAGGGTGCGCGCCCTCCTTAGACGCACCGATCGCATTCCCCAAGCCGCTAAACACTCAGAAATACTCAGTTTTGGACCTTTAACCCTGGTTCCCGAACGTTTTGAGGCGGTCTGGTTTGAAAGTGTGGTCAAGTTAACCCATCTAGAATTTGAGTTACTCCACTGTCTTCTCCAACGTCACGGTCAAACCGTTTCCCCTAGTGATATTCTCAAGGAAGTCTGGGGATATGATCCCGATGATGATATCGAGACTATTCGCGTTCATATTCGCCATTTGAGAACGAAACTAGAACCCGATCCCCGCCACCCTCGCTATATTAAAACCGTTTACGGTGCGGGTTATTGTCTGGAGTTACCCACCAATGAACAGGTGCTGCTGGATTCATCGGTGGCAACAGTTTAAACAGGGAGCGGATAGGCAATAGGGACAATTGTTTCCTCGCTCCTCCTCCTCTTCTCTTATGTTAGTTAGGGTTGGCTGAATAAATCTAAAAACCTTGTTGAATAAGACTTTTAGACTTTTTTCCCCTCAAAAAGTGCCAGCCATTGCGGGGATCGGGGGGAAAATTCAGGGACTTTTTCCTGGAAAATTAGGTAAAAC
>NZ_JADEXI010000870.1:0-1371 GCF_015207185.1 Microcystis sp. LEGE 08355
CGCCACTTCCCATCTCAACACAAGTAATTTTCTTTTATAATCCCGGACTTTCTAGCAGTTGGTTTTTTGTCCCCGGAGTCATGGGATTAGTATTAACTTTAATCGGTTCGATCGTTTCTTCCATCACCGTTGTTAAAGAAAAAGATACGGGAACTCTCGAACAATTACTGATGACTCCTGCCGCTGCTTGGGAGATTTTGTTAGCTAAAGTTGTGCCTTTATTCATCCTCCTTTTGGGTGATGTTTTGTTAGCATTAACCATCGGTAAAGTGATTTTTAATGTGCCATTTCGGGGCAACTTTTTCCTATTTATGGCTTTAGCTAGTCTCTATATTTTTGTTAGTATTGGTGTCGGTATTATGTTAGCGACACTCTGTCAATCCCAACAGCAGGTAGTTTTAACCACCTTTTTTATCAATTTACCCATGGTACAATTATCAGGAGCGATCGCACCTATTGAAACGATGCCGCCATTTTTTCAATATCTCTCTCTTTTTAATCCTCTCCGTCACTACATAGCTATTATCCGCGGTATTCTTTTAAAAGGTGTCGGTTTAGAAGCTTTATGGGTTCATGTATTGGCTCTGATTGGTTTCGCTGTGATACTTTTAACTATTAGTGCCAAACGTTTTCGCAATCAGTTAAGTTAATCGTTTTTCAATCATTCCAGATAGAAAAAATTAATCTATCCCAGAGTCATGAATAACGATTAATTATTAATACTCTAACCAAAACGACCGCTAACATAATCTTTAGTGGACTCTTGAGCAGGATTTTGAAAGATTACCTCGGTGCGATCATATTCCACTAAATAACCTACTTTACCACCTTTTGGGGTCGGTTCAGCATTATAAAAAGCCGTTAAATCAGAAACCCGCGACGCTTGTTGCATATTGTGGGTGACAATAACTATAGTATATTGGGTTTTCAATTCGTGAATTAATTCCTCAATTTTTAGGGTAGAAATTGGATCGAGTGCCGCACAGGGTTCATCCATTAAAATAACTTCCGGTTTAACCGCAATAGCGCGAGCAATACATAACCTTTGTTGTTGTCCCCCCGATAAAGCTAAACCACTTTCTTTGAGTTTATCTTTAACATCATCCCAGAGAACGGCCTTTTTTAAAGATTCCTCTACTAATTGATCCATATCACCAGTGTAACCATTTAAACGCGCCCCAAAAGCGATATTTTCATAGATAGATTTAGGGAAAGGATTCGGTTTCTGAAAAACCATACCGATGCGACTGCGTAACCCGATAGGATTAACGGAATTACCATAAATATCCTGACCGCGAAAGGTAACTTTTCCCTCAATTTTGGCACTTTTAACTAGATCATTCATGCGATTAAAACAGCGCAAAACCGTAC
>NZ_JADEXI010000026.1:0-18486 GCF_015207185.1 Microcystis sp. LEGE 08355
GCAAAATCCTCCAGTGTTTTTACCAAGAGTTGTCAAACAATCCGAAACTGGTTTGGAGAAATAATTAGTTATTTCGAGCGAAGGACAACGAATGGGGTGGTCGAGGGAATCAACAATAAACTTAAACTAATAAAACGGAGAGGCTATGGCTTTAGAAACTTTCGGAATTTTTGGGTTAGAAGTATGTTATCTTGGCATCTTGTCTGTTGATTTAGCATAAAGGGTAACGAAGAGCCTAAAAAACTAGGGGATGCGATCAATAGAACAAGGGGAAGCGAAATCTAGGTTAGCTTTCCCGTCACGTTTTGCTCTTAGCTTTAAAGGGCTATACTCTACCGTATCAACGGGCATTACATCCCTCTAAGAACTCCAATAACTTTTCTTCCCAAGGGTTCAGGTAGGGACGTTTCAAAGAACCCAACGTTTCTAGAATAGCCCTCACCGTCTCCTCTTCCCCTAACGACCGGAGTTCAACCAGACGATCACTCAGTTGTTGCATCTTTTGCCGGTGGTCAGGGGAATACTGCAAATCCCTTAAATTCTCCTCTCTAACGGTATATTCACCGTTCCAAGCCCGCACCAGACAGGAAAATTCTCTCACCTCGATCACGATACACCAACAACCACCCAATCCTCTCAGTTCGGGGTTATCTTTGATCAGTATTTCGCAAACATCACCGACCCGGTAGGGTATGGGAATTTTGGTTCGCTCCCGGATGCGCTGTACGATATCCTTGACGATGCGACCGGACGGGACTTTACCACCAGCAGCTTCTACCGCCTGCTGCCACACTTCTCTCTGTTGGTCTGGTTCCAGTTGAGTTAGGGGACGGACTTGACGCTCGGAGATTGGCAAAATTTCAGAACCAATGGTTCTCGTTTCGTCTCTGTCTGATTGAGAACCAATGGTTCTCGTTTCGTCTCTGTCTGATTGAGTACCAATGGTTCTCGTTTCGTCTCTGTCTGATTGAGAACCAATGGTTCTCGTTTCGTCTCTGTCTGATTGAGAACCAATGGTTCTCGTTTGCAGATTCTCAAAAACTTCAGAACCAGAAATCAGATAGTCCATCTTGCGACGAGAATAACCAAAACGATCACGGCAATACTCCTCAAAAGTCTTGTGGGTAGAACGGTACAGTCGTCTATCCCGCAGTTCCTTCAAGGCTGTTCCCGCTTCGTAGAAAGCCCTTTCTACCTTGCGTTCCCAGAACAGACGTTGACGTTCCTCTTCTGGTGTCAGGTCATCGACCACCTCTACCCGTACTGATTGCGGGGGAAACAGATCCAGTTCCAAGTTGACCGCCCCTTCCGGTTCGGGTGGCAGCCGTTTACGGTTCTTTTTAGCCCAATCATCCAGCCACACCCGGGGCGAGGCGAACTTGGTGGTGGCCTTAACGGGAATATCGAGGACAAAACCGTTCGCACTGACGGTGCGCTTGGCACTAAAAGAATTGTACTCAAAACGCCACTCTAACCCGTAGGCTGTCCAGATTTGCGGAGAGCGAGACCAGATGCTCACGCCGTTACCTCCCGACTACATTACTATTTACAGTCGCAAAG
Organism: Microcystis sp. LEGE 08355; assembly: GCF_015207185.1. Taxonomy (NCBI): domain Bacteria; kingdom Bacillati; phylum Cyanobacteriota; class Cyanophyceae; order Chroococcales; family Microcystaceae; genus Microcystis; species Microcystis sp. LEGE 08355. Next base: position 1,561 of record NZ_JADEXI010000026.1, read on the forward strand.
TTTGTTTTTTTTATCAACCAGTGATATTAATATTATAAGTGATAGAATAGACGATAACAATAGTTTTTCTGAGAGGTTTTGGACGTGGTGAAACAGAAGAAAACGGTGATGATTCCCGTCGAGATGGTCGAGGCTATCTCATGGTCGGAGGAATCGGGATTGAAGTTAAAGGAGATTCGGGAGGCACAGGGACTATCTCGTAATAAGTTGGTAAATAAGATTAGGGATGCCGGTCGGGACATTTCACCCCAGCACATCCAAAAGTTGGAGACTGGTTTCAAGGCAATAACAGGAGAAAGTCAAACGGCCAAGAGCGTCGGCACGGCTACCCTCCGAGCGATTCTCGACGCTTTGGATTACCCGCTCGATCGATTTCTCACCGAAATCGGTCACAAGTAAACCTAATTTTGCCTTTTTAATCCCCGAACCAAACCGACGATAACTTCCGAAATTCTCTTGGTTCCAATTGAAGCCTTTTTTTAAGGGACTATACTGGATTTATCCGTTAGTTCCGCATACCTATCCACTGTTTCAGCTTTTTGTCCCCTCGATTCGGTATTTATTTTTTATTCTTAACCCCTCGGAGATGAAAAATTATGCAAAAAGCCGCCTCCTTACCCGATCGCTACCGAATAGGAAAAACCCAGTTTTACGAACGCCGTCAGCATCTGATCCGCTTGGGTTACGACATGGAAGCCGAGAAACACGGTCGAAACAGCTACTACAGTGATGAACAGGTGCAAATATTCGATGACCTAAACACCCACTATAAGAAATGGGGTACTCTCGAAGGTTTTCCGAGTGCTACCCCCGAAATCGCGAATAAACAGACCGAAACCGAGAAAAATGCCTCCGTAACTAACGCCCAGACGGGATTAGTTCAGCGAGAGAGTGAAAAAGTCATAAACGATTCCGTCAATGCCGAAGAAATCTTCGTTGATACCAATCCCTTAGAGGACATTCAAGAAAATAATTTTCGTCGCGTGGATGAGGCCGCCCAGTTTGCCGCCGCCCAGAATCTCGTCGCTTTCAACTACCTGACCGTCAACTACATGAAAGAACGCAATTTCAGCGTCCCCGGTCTAAGGTCACAGGTAGAAAAATCTGGTCGTGTGGTCGAGGAGTCCCTAGATTCTCTTAAACAATCCCCAGAATTAATCGCAAAGAAGCTGATCCAACGTACCAAGAAGGAACCAGAACAGATGACCTAACCTTGATCCTACAGGGTGCGATCGAACGAGAACGCCGTCGTCTGTTACATTGGTTTCTCATCTGTCAGATCACGGGATTGTTATCTGGTGGGGTCATATCCTTTTCTCTTAAAGGTGAACCCCTATCGGGAGCGGGTTGGGGATTGGGCATCGGTAATCTCCATTTCGGGGTGTCCGTCGGTTTTCTATCGAGGAAATAGTCCTCACCCGATAATCACGCTTAAGGTTGCGACCACGCGGTTGCCGTGAGACTTCGGACGTTCGTTTTGTCGAACGTCCGATCACCTCACCCCGTCATATCATTTCCTTACCACCTGGCCCGCTTTCAACAAAATCGAGTACATCTTCTGGATACGGAAAGTCTTCTGGGATGCTGGCCAACAATCGATCAAGCGTTGGATTGCATGGCTTCTCTGTGAGTTCAACGATTGAATTCTCGTCAAGTCCGAAGCTTTCAGCGATCTTGTGGGGAATTTCGATATCCATGATCTTCTCGTCCGATAAAGTTAGAAAATTAACCTTAAATACTTATTTAATTCAGTTATCGGTCAAATAAGGGTAAATAACTGCAATTTTTCCCTTAAGTAATCGCATTTAGACCTTTTTTCTCCACCAGAGACAGCAGTTTTAATGCGGGTCCGGCTGGATGTTTCTCTCCTCTTTTAAGCTCCTTTTTTTTTCCAGGCTATGAGGTAACGACGATCAGATTTTCAGTCATTTTTATTTCTATCCTATCATCACCGTCAAACATTGTTTAACAAAAAGATAGAATGGTAATGTCAAACAATGTTTAACGGATTGTGGAACCATGAGATCGAAATCCATCGGGGTGAGGATTCCGGACGCGATCAACGAACGCTTTGAGAGTTACGGACGGTGGCATTTTCCCAAGGGGGACAGTTTCGACAAGACAAAAACCGCCCTCGACCTCATCTGCAAGGGATTGCAATGTTCTCCCGACCAAGAGAACGATATTGAACAAATCGTCAAACGAATCGTTGAACAAGAAATGAGAACAGTAATCGAGGAGGTGACGGCGACGGTTGCCGGTCTCAACCGGGAAATTGAAACCCTGAAACGGTTAATCGATCGAGAGGAGGCAGAAGATTCGGGAATGTCTCGCTCGACCCTAGCCCCGATTTTCGAGGATTTTTGAGAACCCGTCATTCTCTCATCGGTCGCGATCGCTTTCTTTAACTTAATTGGCTAAAACTATTGGGTTCTTCCGAACTTACACTGTAGAAAATTCTCCAAGCTCCCTCTCTGTCCAGCAATGCTCTAAAGTTAATAAATATCAATCTAACAAAAACTCAAAGCTTTACTATACAAGCTTTACAAGTATAAGTTGTTAATAGTTTTACATGACAGGTTCGGTAGAGCCATAGTTATTACAGAACAGACAATCAAAATATCGGTTCTTCGTTACTTGGTATGATTCGATATGGGGGCATAAATCGACTAAATCCTTATCTGGCAAGAGATTTAATTGATTAGTTCGCTCTAGACAAAAACAATCGACAAAAATCGCTAAATGCCTTTCTATATAGGGGTTCCATTTCTTATAATCCCCGTCCATTGCATAACACAAACCGAAGAGCCACGAATCTCTAGATCACTGAAACAACGCAAAATCGTTTCAAAATGAGAATTGCTGAGTTTTTGGGCTCTTCTGGTTTATGTGTGGAAACGAAGCCTATACTGATAGTTTCTTCGGCAAAATAGTCGTAAAAGTCCTTCTCAGTCAACATTTCACGATTCCATAAGCAAAAATTATCACACAAAGTCGAGAAGAGCCGTTTTTATATATCCATAAAGTCCTATAATAGAACTGATGTATAGCTAGACAGGAGAAAACAACTATGTTGGAGCCAAATGAACTTGGTGTAATCTCTAGTTCTTTAACACCACAAGAGCAAGATATTTACCAACAGAGAATAGACGAACTTCACTATAATCGTCGAGAGTTGTATGAACGTTTACAAAAGCAGAGTCAATCATCCAATGGTGAATTTACAGCTTATGGTGAGGAAGCTATTGGAGGAGAACTACTCTGATGAGGGCTGTTTGGACTTTCTGGACAAAGCCCATGAAGGCTAGTGCTTCATGGCCATGGTTAAGCTCAAAACATCATCTGCTAGGATGGATACTGTCAGTAGAAACAGCTAAAAAACATTACTCAAAAACATCATTGTTCACCGATGATGAGGGAGCAAAGCTCCTGATTGATGGACTTGGCCTTGAGTTTGATTATGTATCTAAAGAACTGAACTACTTGGATGAGTACGATCCAGGATGGTGGGCACTTGGTAAATTGTATGCATATAGAGCGCAGCAAGAGCCTTTTACGCATATAGATAGTGATGCCTTCTTGTGGAAACCTTTACCAGAGAGAATGCTGACAGCCCCACTCCTAGCACAAAATCCTGATTATTTTATTGTTGGACAATCAGAATTTTATAGACCAGATAAGTTCGAGGCCCTTTTGAAAAGAGTGAAGGAAGGATGGTTACCCGAAGAATGGATATGGTGTAGAAAAGTTTTTGTGAATCATCAAAAAGGGGTTGGGTGCGGAATATTTGGTGGTAACAGAGTAGATTTTATCAATTACTATGCTGACCTTGCCATAAAGGTAATTAGCCATCCAGCCAATGATCTTGCTGTATCGGGAACAAATGAAAAGGCAAGGTTTGTGATCCTATTTGAGCAGTTTCTTCTTGCTGCTTGTATTGACTATCACAAGAATCGCTCTGATTCACCTTATCAAAATCTCGACATTCAGTATTTGTTTGACTTTCTTGAGGACTGTTTTCTTAGTGCAGATAAAGCAGGTTATACCCATTTAATAGGAAAGTCAAAAAGTAGCAAGGATGTGGGAAATAGATTAGAAGAAAGAGTGAAAAAAGATTATCCAGAATTATATGAAAGATGCCTCAATTTAGTCTATAAAAATACAGAACTTGTTTTTTAGTTAAGAGGGGAAATAAGTTATGTTTAATTGGATTCAGAGACTTTTAAATTCTAAAATTAAGCTAAAGCCGACCCCCGATGATATTACTTTAGAAAAAGTTTTTACAAACGCCGATGAGGTTCGTCATGCTTTTGAAAATTTAATCGCTAATAAAAATACTAATTTCGATAAACGTTTACTGGTTATTTATGGTGTCGGTGCTGTTGGTAAGTCTACAGCATTGAAAATGGGTCGTCTTCATTGTCGTCGAGAAGGTATTTCTGCTGTTCTAGCTGATGCTAGAAATATTCCTTCAGGAGATAAGCTACCTGAATTAAAATTACTTGAAACTTGGGCTGACGCTTTGGATGCCGATGGGATTACTCTAGGGACTTTTAGATCTACTCGTAAGCAATATTATAGATTGACAGTTACAGTTCCGAATCAAGCCAAGCAAGATACTCAGGTTTCTCCAATCATTAGCGAAGCTACAAAGCTAATTCCGGTATTTGGTTCTGTATTTAGTCCTGTAGCCGGTCAAGGGGCTGAAATATTTAGGGGGTGGCTTCGTGACAACTTTTCTAAGAAAGACATGGAACTATTCCTTGAACCTACTAAGCAATTAACCAATGCCTTTCTACAAGATCTAAATAATGTTACACAATCGGGTAGGCACATTATCCTAATGCTTGACACTTATGAGAAAGCATTAACACTGAATAGATGGCTGTGTAGTCTAACTGTGCAACTACCTAATAAGGTAGTATTAGTAATTGCGGGACGCGAAATCCCGGACTGGGAACGTGACTGGACTGGTTATTGGCTTGGGCTTGATACACAATTTGTCGGGATGCAGGAGATGAAACCTGAGGATATGCGTCAATTAATCGGCAAATACGCACTAGCAACTCAGGGTAAGGTACTAGATCCGCAACTGGTTGAACCTATTATAGATTTTGCTCGTGGTCTCCCATATATTGCTATGTCTGCCGTAAGGTTGTCGGTGAGATACGGTGTTAAGGACTTTAAAAAGCTCAAACCAAAAGTTGTTTCCGATCTGATTGATCGGTTGCTAGAAGACGTGGCAGAGGACATGAAAAAAGCCTTTAAAGCATCCTCAATTCTACGCTACTTTAACGTTGATTCTCTAAAGGCACTTATTCCAGACGGTGATACTAACAAGTTATACGGGGAGTTAAAGCAGTGGCCATTTGTTAGTTCACAACCTGGGATGGCGGATGGGATGGCTGTTCATGAAACAATGCGTGAAATGATCAATGAGGAGCATTGTAATAGCTCTCCGGATACTTTTCACCAACTACATAAGGCAGCAGCAGAATATTACGAATCACGATTGCAGAATGCGACACCTACAGAAGCTGAAAGGCTCAAGTTAGAACGATTGTATCACAATATTAGTGCTGATGAAAAAAATGGGATCAAATTTTTCCAAGAAATAGCTGAAGAACTTGCCAACGCCATGCTCAATCATTTCCTAAAAGGATTGCTAATTGATGCCAACAGCTATGATTTAACATTGAAAAATAGTCAACTTTGGAAGAGATATTACGAAGCCAGACTAGAAGAGATGGAGCAACATCAGGAATCTGCCAAAAGAGTGTATGAGGAAATTGCTAAAAGCTCAGACGCTGAACCCAAGCTAAAAGCTTACGCATTATTTGATCTTGGGAGACTATATGCTAGTTTTGAGAAACTTATTCAGCCTGACAGCATCAACAAAGCAACTGTTTTACTAGAGCAAAGCCTGAAAACTCTACCTGAACCAGACTCTAGGCTTATTCAGGCACATTCACAACTTTACCATATAGATGCCTATAGATGTCATTTCGAGCAAGGTGTAGATCGCCTTAGAAAACAACTAGACTTTTATGAGAAACGCAATGATAACGGGGGAATATTATCCACCTTAAGCAATTTTAAGGACGCATATTCGTTAATAGGAGATTGGAAAAAGGTCTACGCAGTTGCAAGACGAGCAAATGAAATTTTCCAGTCCCTACCGGGAAGTCCTGTACTTCGTAATTTACTTGAATACTGTCCTTGGATTTATGTTTGGTCTGGCCGTTATGCCGAGGCTGAATCTGTAATACGTGGAGCGATTGACTTCTGTCAGCAAACCAACACAACTTATCCACTTTTAGTTTTTCGTAAAGATTTATGCTTAGCGTTAGGAGTGCAGGGTAAATATGAAGATGCCTTGCAATCTTTTTCCCATATCCGAAAGACACATAAGGAACTCGACGACCACTACTTTAAAGAAATAGCTAGTTTACTGGGTTATTGGGGTTTTATTCTAATGAATCAAGGAAATTTAGAGCAGGCTGAGAAATATCTAAAACAGAGTCTTGAAATGAAACAAAACCCAAACTCTGATGATAAACTCGGCATTCCAGAGGTATGTAATTGGCTAGGTGAATTATACGAAGCAAAAGCTAATCAGTTAGAGGGAGAAGCAAAGACAAAAGCCTTGATGAATGCTGAATCTTATTACCAGCAATCTCTCAAACTGCGCGCGACTGGTCGTCATTATTTTGAGTGTGGTGCTCTGACTGGCTTAACTAGAATCAATTACGTTCGAGGAAACCATCTAGCTGTACAGTCATGTCTAGCAGAGGCTGAGAAACTAGCTCGGGAATATGAATATAACGATTATTCTGCTTCGCTGAAGTTAATTCAGGGTCATTCAGCTTGGTTTTCTGAACCCAACTTATCTTCATCACCAAACAGAAATGACGAGGAACAGTTTAATAGGGCATTGCACTACTATCAAGAGAGCCTTATCTATGGGTTACGTTACAATCGTTTTCTGTTAGACGAGATACTGTCCGGTCAGTCGCAAAGACCAACACCTCTTCTGCAATCAATCATTCCTACTTGTCTGCGACGTGGAGAAGAAGGACAGCGAATGCTTATTGCTCTGGATTCATGGTGGCGGGGGGGAACTAACACTATCGATACGCCAGAGTCAGAAACAGTTTCTCCTATTTCTGAGGGAGTTCCATTACAGATAGCAGAGCTTACTGCACGAGAGCGAGAAATAGGAGATGGATCACCCCAAAAAACCTTAATTGAACAGATTGATGCAATCTTACCATTCTAATCCTAAAATTTAGATGTACTTACTCTAAGGAGACTGGAGTGACAAGGTTTCGTATTTCACAGTTTACTCGATTGGATGATTCTCCACCAGTAGAGTGGATGTATTTTAGGAATGAGAGAAAATGCCATACGCCAGGCTGCTAGTTGCTCTCCATAATCATAGAGACGAAAAGCCAAATCTAATAAAGCATATTGTTTGGCAATCATTCTTTGTCGCTTTGCATCTCGTTTGAAATCTAGATAGGGCATTAGACTATTCTCATAAGAAGTATCAAGTTCTTCTGTTTTTTGCTTAAGTTGACTCACTTCATAATAAACTTTATGCAGCTCATGATAGGTAAATTTCCAATTCCAGTTTTTACAAATTTCTTCTAGAACAAACCCTGCTCTTTTTCTTGCCTGTTCATAATTCTCAATGTCATCAACAATTGCCGTTGCTATTTCATCACTATCAAAACCACTCAGAAGTTTGCCACAACCGGGTTTTGTCAAGATTTCTAATGATAGCCCAACTGGGGTAGAAATGATCGGTATGCCACAGGCTCCAGCTTCAAGAAGCGTTAAGGGTCCCCCCTCTAAGAGTGATGTGATTAGGTAGAGATCGAGCCTTCGGTAGAGTTCAGGTAAATTGTCGAAAGGAACATTGACATGATATAAAACTTTAAGCCCCATTCTACGTAGATCGGCTACTAACTTTTGCCAACCATATCCGACTATTAAAAAACTAGGTCGATGGCCTAAATCTACCAATCGTCTCACTGCTCGCACAAATAGAACACTACCCTTACGATCACGACCATTAGGTACATGAACACCAAAAAAACCAATTGTAAATATATCAGATTTTTTCTTATATTTGGGATAAAACATATCCGTATCTACACCAGAATAGATAAGACTTGCTTTTTCCTTTAAAATTCCTAGAGATTTTACTTCTTCTGCTAAGGAACGTGAGACGTAGAATAACTGCTTAACAAGAGAAAATTGTTTAGGCAATCCTCTGAACTCGCAATGATGATAGTGTGTGATAATTGGACAATGGCGAGACACAAGTTCTATAATTTCATAAGGAAACCCCTCAACGCCGTTGAGAAAATGAACTAGCTTGATAGAATCTAGTATTTGGGTACAAGCCTTAATTGTCTCTAAAAACATACGTTTATAAAGCAAAAAAACTTCTATTTCCTGCTTCTCCACAGAAGCTATAATCGCCTGTGCTAATACATCTAGGCTACTGTTCGGATAATCAACAACCAAAAGAATTTTCATGGATTTTTAAAAGCCAGCTATGATTTCTTAATCTCTAGAAGAGCAATTCCGTTAATCGGCAAATGTTGAGAAGCCACATTAGCTAAATCACTTTCCGAACAAATTTGCCATTCTAACAATGATGTTCGACGGGCAAACACCTTAGTAATCACAGGATATCCTGCAATGAGTTTTTCAAGGGCATCAGAGTCATAAACCCGATACCAATTACACTCAAACTTTTGTCCGAAGGGAACAGTTATCAAAATGGAACTATTGGTCTTTACATGGCGCGCAACAATGTCTAAAAATTCTCTATCATTTAAGCTTATTGAATCACCATAGTGTCCAAATCCAGTATGCTCAATTGTACTCATCAATATTGCACAGTCATAACATTCTTCTTCCATTGAGTTGCATGAGATATCCTTCTGAATAAATTCAAGATTAGGATGTTTGAATGGATAACTTCGTACATCAATGCCAGTAACTTCATAGTTCATACAAGCAAGCTGCAAAGCTAATGCACTGTTAGAACATCCAACGTCCAAAATACGTCCTGATTTAGGCAATCTTTGCAAGACAAACGGTACTTCAAGTATTCTTTCATTAAGATGGATTTCACGCGGTTCAAGACAGCGACAAAAACTTGCTAGCCCATCGACAAACCTCCACAGTATTTTTGCAAGTTTTGAAAAAGGTTTATTCTTCGGCTTAGGTAATGAAAGGAAGGTATCAATTACCTCAATCTCATCTGATGCATTCCAGCTTATCTTGGAGTGATCCATGTAATTTATCTCCTCACGCAATATTACTACTTTGCCATCTTTTGACTCATTCGTCTCCGCCTGGCCATAGCTTTCGTGACCCTAGGTAGATAATATTGTGTTATTTTACATGAAAGCTGACTGAGGAAAAGACCCCATCGGGGGGACAATAGAAAGCAGGGGAGCAGGGGTAGATTTATCCTTCAATTCAATTTTGACAGACCACTATGCTACTGGTCAAGGAAGGTTATTATAGCGGGGAGCATCTCACCTTTGTAACCCCCCTAAATCAGGTTTTTATGTCAAGCTATTTTGAAAGCCTTGCTGGAAACCAGTTTTAGAGATAAGTATAATTACTCACTTGCATAAATGAGATGCTCCTATTATAGCGTTTCCTGTTCGCAAGAGGCCTGTCGATGGTGAAAAGTTTAATCAGTAAAGGTTTAACTGTGCCACACAGATGTGAGAACCGCTATGTACGGGACAACCAATCCAAAATACCGTTCAATCAAAGACAGAATTTGCTTGTTCCTGTGAATGCCGCTTTCACCCCTAAACGTTTACTATGATGAACAGTAAACCGTACAGGTCAAACACATGAAAAGACTGCTCGGTATTGTCATCTTGATAGTAAGCTGTTAAGCATTTAAATTGCTTGTTGAGACGAGGCAAGAGGCAAGAGGCAAGAGGCAACAGTAAAGGGATTGGGGGAGATTCGGCTAATCTTAAGAATAGACCTCCTGCAAAAGTCCTATTCAGCTACTTGATGATAGCCTAAAGCAAGTTCATAGTTGTAAATGCCAGCGATTAAATTAAATCTCAGACCAAAACGCCGTCTCCGATTCCTATATCTTGATGATAAAATTCTAAATATCTTCAGACTTCTGTGAATATGTTCGATAATAATTCTTTCTCTTGATAACTGGCGATTAAATTCTTTCTCTTCTGAACTTAATTCTTGATTTTTCTTCTTTTTGTAAGGAATCCTACTATTTTCATGCTGCTTTTGGATTCCTTGATAGCCCTTATCTGCTAAACATTCAATACTTTTATCTATCCCAATTTGACTATTTTTCCAAAGGTTAAAGTCATGTATTCTTCCCTTTCCATGAGCGGTACAGATTATCATTCCTGTTTTTTGAGTCGCAAGAACTTGAGATTTTATTGTATGATAGCCCTGTTTCCCGCTATAGTAATCTTTCTGCTTCTTTTGAGGTCTTTCTATCTCATGCTCTGCTACATCTACTACCACTACCTCTAGGTCACTATTGGCTTGTTGAACTGTCTTTTTACCTGGCAGATTAAATAATCCTGATTTCATGAGAATACCTTCTACCCTTCTAGTGATTCGTAGGGCTGTTGTCTCATTAATCTCCCAGTTAATCGCGAGATGGAAATAAGTCCTATATTCCCGCAAATACTCTAAGGTCATCAAGATTTGGTCTTCTAAACTTAATTTACTTGGTCTTCCCGATTTTTTTTGCAGAACTTTTTCGACGGCCAGAACTTTCACCATATCCTTAAATGTTTCAGGATATACGACCCAAAAGCGTTTAAACTCTTCTGGATTCAAATTTTTTACTTTTTCGTAAGTCATTGTTTTTCTGAGTGTTTTACTTTATTTTACATAATCAGTTCCTATTTTTGCAGGAGGTCTAATAAGTGCTTTAAATGCGTCTTAGCTTAGCTTGGGGAGGCTTTATCTTTGCCGACCCATCCCTCGCCTTAGATGTAGAGGTAGGTCAGCAAGTACAGCTTAAAGCCACAAATCCTCAAGGTGTTCCTTTGCACGAAAATCCTTTTCCGAGTTTAAAGGGAAGATTACCCGATGGTGTAACGGCCACAGTGACCGCAACCGATAGGGAAAAGCATTGGCTGAAAGTGCAAATTCCCTCCCAACAAGGTTGGATTATAGAAAAATATGTCGCTCAAGTTTTGGAAGATTCGGTTAACCCGCCTCCGAATCCTCCTATAAACCGGTTGCAATTGGCCACCTATAACGTAGAATCACCAAACTTTAATCCCAGAGACACTACCCCCGACAAAGTGTCCGAGGAAATTACAAAGCATCCAGAGGTCATTCTTTGGGGTCTTGAAGAGGTGATGAATCAGGACGACCTCGATCAGTTTACTCAAGCCATGGGTTCAAAATTTACCTCGGTCTTGGGAGAAACGGGCGGTCAAGATAGATTAGCGATCGCTTACGATCAAAGTCAGTTAGAATTAGTGGGTTCTATCAATAATTTATCTGGTTCTGGAGGGTCAAGAAATCCGCTTGTGGGTAAATTTAAACTTCTTGCGAACGGAACCGAATTTTTATTTATGGTCAACCATTTCAACCGTCGTGAAGAGGAAAGAAGAAACCAACAGGCTGATTTTGTCAGAAATTGGAGCAATCAGCAAAGTTTACCGACGATTATAGTGGGAGACTTTAACTTTGATTTTGATCTCGATGAACGAAGAGGTAATACGGCTTTCAATAAACTAAATCAAGACAACATATTAAAGTGGATTCAACCGGATTGTTTAGCTTCTAATAATTGTCTATCCACTCAATGTAATCCAAATTTTAACAGTATCTTAGATGCTGTTTTTGTCGGTGGAACCGCCAAAAATTGGTCGGCGAGTTCTTCTATAGTTCCTTTTGATTGCTCTAAAGATGCCACGGGATTCCCTGATCATCGTATCGTCAAGGCCGAGTTAAAAGTATCTTAGCCGATGACATTCAGGAATTATCGAGCGAATTTGGTTGTTTAACATTTCATAATGTACAAAAAAGGTCGGGGCGAACATTAGCTCACCCCGACCTTTTTCGTCGTAATTATTTGATTAGAACTTAACCATTGATAGCAGGGGCGGTCAGAGCTACGGTAGCTTGTTCACCACTAGCCAAGTCTAAGGGAAAATGGATTCTTTAAATTCTTTTATAACCCCTATTATTCTAGTTCTTGAGGTTCAATAACCAACTTAATTCCCTGAATAATTAATTTGATTTTTTACCGAGAAATTCTTCCGATAGACTCTGTTAAAAGACGTTTATCAACCGTAAAAACCTGTGAAACATTAAAAACACTGGATTCAGGTAAATTCCCTTCACCCTCATTCAATAAAACATTACCAATAGCTTTTGCTCGTCTCAAATTGGTTGTTAATGGACACACAATAACCGTCCCAATTTGTGACTGATTCAGAGCATCATTTCGCACCACAACACAAGGACAAAGATAAGCAGGTTCAGAACCTTGTGGTTCTCCTAAATCAATCCAATAAATATCACCTTGAAAAATCGTCATATTTACTCAGATAATTGGCGTTGATGATGGCGTGTTCCCTCTAACATCAAAGTTTCTGATTCATCCGATCTATCACTATAAGCTTCATTCCAACTATCCATTAATACCTGTTTAGTTATTTTTTGATTATTCAATCCTAATTATTGATGTAACTTCTCCAATAACCATTGTTTATCTTCATCTCCCCTGATTCAACGCCTAAGACAACTAAAAATAAAACAGAAACAGCAAGTAGTATTTATAAAGGAATATGAGTAATCCGGTCTTGATAATCTTGGGCATCGCCTAATAAAGCAATGAGAATTAAATTCTCAATAATCTCTTTGATTGTTGCTTTAGGACGCAAGACAAAAATCCCTGGACTATGACGACTTTGTGCCAGATGATCAGCTAAATGAACAGGCATAGAAGTCCGATTATTTGTGACTAAAATAAAGTGATTTGCTTCGCACCAAATTAAAATTTCTGGGTCTAAGGTGCTTTTCGACGGAACACCAGGTTCGCCAATCATCCAAACCGTTAAATCAGAGTGACGGCGCAATAATTGCTCCCGATACAGCGGCGGTAAATTTTCATCAATTAGATACTGAATACTCATTGATATTTTCTGCTGCTATTTCCGCCTTGAATTTCCGCATTTTCTCCACAAAAGCGGGAGGGTTCAAATCCTGTTCTTGTTCTCCTTTTTGACAATGTTCTAGCCATTCTGCCAGATATTGACTAACTCGGTCTTTTTCGTGCAGGTAATAGAGAATAGTGGCATGGATTTGTTCTAGGGTAAGGGTAGGATAAATTTGCCCGATTTCTTCAGGGGTACGGGCGCGGTAAATGTATTCATATAAGATAGTTTCAATGCCAATGCGGGAGTTTTTTAAGCGAATGTCATTGGGAGTCAAAAAATTAAAGTAGTCTTCGAGTTGCATCGGTTAATACTCCTATTGATAAATTCGTACTTTTTTGTATCATCAATCAAGCCAATAAATCTCTCCTTGAATATTATGATTCTAACAACAAAAAAGCACCCCCTTGCGGGAGTGCCTTTTCGTTCAGACTAGGAATTAACCATTGATAGCGGGAGCAATCAGAGCTACAGGAGCCTGTTCACCACTAGCTAAGTCTAAGGGGAAGTTGTGAGCGTTGCGCTCGTGCATTACTTCCATACCGATACCAGCGCGGTTTAACACATCAGCCCAAGTACCGATTACACGACCTTGAGAATCGAGAATCGACTGGTTGAAGTTGAAACCGTTGAGGTTAAACGCCATGGTGCTAACACCCATTGCCGTAAACCAGATACCGATTACCGGCCATGCACCTAAGAAGAAGTGCAGAGAACGGCTATTGTTGAAAGAAGCGTATTGGAAGATTAAACGTCCGAAGTAACCGTGAGCGGCAACGATATTGTAGGTTTCTTCCTCTTGACCGAATTTGTAACCGTAGTTCTGAGATTCGATTTCCGTGGTTTCACGCACTAAGGAAGAAGTTACTAACGAACCGTGCATCGCGGAGAACAAGGAACCGCCGAACACACCGGCAACACCTAACATATGGAAGGGGTGCATCAGGATGTTATGTTCTGCTTGGAACACGAACATAAAGTTGAAGGTTCCAGAGATTCCTAAAGGCATACCATCAGAGAAGGAACCTTGTCCGATGGGGTAGATTAAGAATACAGCAGTAGCGGCGGATACAGGTGCAGAGTAAGCTACACAGATCCAAGGACGCATTCCTAAACGGAAAGACAGTTCCCACTGACGACCGAGGTAGCAGAAGACACCTAGTAAGAAGTGGAAAATGACTAACTGGTAGGGACCACCGTTGTATAACCACTCATCTAAGGAAGCTGCTTCCCAGATGGGGTAGAAGTGGAGTCCAATGGCGTTAGAAGAAGGAACAACGGCACCGGAGATGATGTTGTTTCCGTAGAGTAGGGAACCAGCTACAGGCTCGCGAATACCGTCGATATCTACAGGAGGAGCGGCGATAAAGGCGATGATGAAGCAGGTGGTGGCGGTGAGCAGGGTGGGGATCATGATCACACCGAACCAACCGATGTATAGACGGTTGTTGGTGCTGGTAATCCACTGGCAGAACTGCTCCCACAGGGAAGCACTCTCGCGCTGTTGTAGAGTGGTGGTCATTGGTTTATGATTCCTATTAAGTTATCGAGGTACGATTGATGATGTCTCTATCTTAAAGAGTTTGTAACGGTTTGTAAAGGGGTTTGACGATATTGTTACTTATGCTATTGATAAGTTTAGCTGATATTAGAGGGGGGAAAAATAGATAGTCCTTACTCATCGGGAAGTTTTAGCATTGGCAACAGATGAGGCTATTTTTTGAGGACGGGGAGCTATGTCACCGGCAAGGCAGCCTTTCTTGCACTTCATCCCTGGAAGTAGAAACACCTTTTCAGTTAAGTACCTAAGCAAAATTAATTACACATATCTAACCCCCTCTTGCCTTTTGCCTCTTGCATGAGTGCCTATCTTTACTAGGAAATTAATTTTGCACGACTACTTATCAGTGAACAGTTATCAAAGAGCCGGACTGATAACTGTTCACTGATAACTGGTAGCGGTGCTACAATTAAAAGAGAAAGTTTGCTCCAAGAAAACCATGCAACTAGAAGAATACTTTGAAGTTTTTGAGCCAGATGACATCCGCATTAAAGGACATCGTATTGGGATTGAGGATGTCATCAACTACCATTTAAAAGGTTATACTTCCCAGCAGATTCTCCAAGAGTTACCCACCTTAAACCTAGAGAAAATTTACGCTACTCTCACCTATTACTATCAAAATAAGACCCTGATAGATGCTTATCTTCAGCGCCTCCGTGACTGGCAGGAAGAACAATACCAGCAGTGGTTAAATACCGAGCCATCCCCCCTGATTCAACGCCTAAGACAACTAAAACTAAAACGGAAACAGCAAGAACTAAACCTCGCATGAAAATCCGGTTTTTGTTAGATGAAAACTTATCCCCAGACCTCAAAATATCTCTGTTGCGATTGAATCCTAATCTCGATATTTTGCGAGTAGGTGAACCCGATGCACCACCACTGGGAACTTTAGACCCAGAAATCCTAGATTATGTTGCGTCATTTCAACGGTTGTTAGTTACCAATAATCGTCGCAGTATGCCTGGACACCTGAAGAACCATTGGGATAAGGGTGGACGTATTTGGGGTTTACTATGGTTGCGCCCCAGTGCTAATTTAGAAATCTGGGCAGAAGAATTATATCTGATTTGGGAAGCATCCGAAGCAGAAGAATGGATTGACCGAGTTGATTGGATTCCCTTTTAAATCTTCGCTATTTTTCGATCTTACCAGCGATCGCATCTAGTCTTGCTTTGATTCCGGTCATCCACTGGTTAAACTCGTCCGACTGCTGATCGATCACTTTCTTGCATTGTCTTATCTCATCGGGTGTTTTTTCGGTGGCTTCTAAGGAAATATTCAGTTCTATCATCATTGCCTCAAGTATCGATGGATTCTTTACGGCAGGGAACTTGACATATTAATCAATGGGAATCACCCTCTTTACGGAAATTTTGCTGTTGACATCCTCACCACCGTAAAATAGACGGCGATTACCAATCCCGACGATTTGGTTTTCCTTGCCACCGTCACGCACCCAAAAACCATGAAGCGCCTTTTCCTTTTAGCGATCGCCTTACTGTTGGTGTCCTGTCAGAACCTTCCCGCCTCAACCTTGGCCAATGCCCGCACTTGCACGGTGGTCAAGGGTTCGGTACACGACGGCGACACGATTAGGGTCGATTGTGACGGAAAACAGCAGAGAATCCGATTCGCCTGTGTTGATGCCCCAGAAATCAAACAGGAAAACGGCATCGTTAGTCGTGACCACTTGCGCTCGCTTCTTAACCAGGCAAATAACCAAGTCACTATCAATGCTATCGATACAGATCGCTTCGGGCGTACCGTAGCCGAGGTGTACGCCAACGGTCAGCTAGTCCAACTGCAGCAGGTAAAGGACGGTATGGTTTGGGCTTACGATCGATTCAAGGCTGACTGTCCCAGCTGGAAGGAAATCGAAGGGGCTTTTACCGAAACTCGATCGAACCGCAAGGGAATTTTCGGGGGAAACCCGGTGCCACCCTGGGAATGGCGAAAACGGAATCGCTAGTTTTTGATCTGTAGAGATAGGGAAATTGCAAGGGTGAATTATGAACAGAGATATTATTACTGGACTTCCCCGTTGACAAAAAGCCATAACCCGTGCTGTAGAAGGGATTAAGAAAATTACCAGCACCCCGTTACTGGGTACAAATCAGAGAAACTCCCAATAAATCTAACGCTTTTTGTTGCAGT
>NZ_JADEXI010000871.1:0-1367 GCF_015207185.1 Microcystis sp. LEGE 08355
TGGAAGACTTGGGGACGATTTGCTTGAATACAGTGGAATGTACGATTAGGGAGGGAAGTTATCGTTTTTCTAAGATAACTCGACCGACCCAACTGCAACAAAAAGCGTTAGATTTATTGGGAGTTTCCCTGATTTGTACCCAGTAACGGGGCGGCGGAAATTCTTTTAATCCCTCCTACAGCATAGGTTATGGCTTTTTGTCAACGGGGAAGTCCAGATATTGACAATTTTTTTCTGAACTGGTAGGGTAAAAACGTCAAGTCTATAACAAAGGACAAATCTATGTCGTTGAAAATATTCAATACCACGTTGTTGGCAACAGCAACTGGCGCAGTAATCGCGTCAACTGCGGCAGCACTTCTGCCCGCCCCTGCCCAAGCAGCCTGCATCATAGATGCAGGCATGGATCCCTTCAGCACCTGTGGCTTTCTCCTCAAAGCTAGTAGTGTGATCCAAACGCCCTATATTTTTGGTCCCACAGCACCTGGCTACGTCGATACATTTTTCATCACATTCACTAATACTCCAACGAAAAGCACCCCTTTCCCTACTGTTTGGCCTCCAAGTGGGGGAACAGTGCCGCCTTTCCCTGCTAACTCGACTACTGTAAGGGACCAATTGTTCACATTTGACCCCGGTGATGCCCATTTTCAATCATACTATTACCCAAACTCCAATCTAACCGGGACTCCCGTAACTCCAACCTTTGACGGGACTTTCCGTATCCGAATCATTGATCGTGGTCCGTCGGACATGACTTTAGGTACTTTTGACATAGTAGTTGAGGATGCGACATTCAGTAATCCAAATATCAACGGAAACACCATTGGGGTAAGACTTAACCCTGACATTACGAAGCCTACCGTAGGGACAATAACTATCTCTGATATTGGCGGTGGCAAATATCAGGTCGTATCCGATGCTTTTATCTATCCTCAGCAGGTTATCAACGGCACACCCGAGGACGTTGCTAATACGGGAGCAACTAGCGCGCCACCGACCCCACCGGCTCCACCGACCCAAATACCAGAAGGCTCATCCGTATGGGGTTTATTGGCATTAGGGTCTCTTGGGGTGGTTTTAGCAGGGAAGCGGAGACTAAATTAGTCAACAGGGCTTGAGATTGACCGGGATTTGAACGCCTGTCTCAATCTAGAAGACGTGGCGGTAAGCTCTACTGTCAGTGTACTTGAAAAAACAGCTTAAGCTAATGTAGCACTAGCTAAAAGCTGTTTTTCCTTCATCGAAAATTTGGGTCTGAAACCCCGTCGTTCTACGACGGCTTTACTGTTAAATATTAGCACATTTACGAAATATATGCTAAAATGTGAGGTATGGAAAAGCTATCGCTACCGATTTTACCCCAC
>NZ_JADEXI010000872.1:0-1366 GCF_015207185.1 Microcystis sp. LEGE 08355
GTCTTGAATCCGTCCTCAAGGAAATTAAAGACAGCATCAAGGAAGTTAACCAAAAAATCGATATCTTGCAACAGGATGTTAACCAGAAATTTGATAGCCTACAGAAGGATTTTAACCAGAAATTTGATAGCCTACAGAAGGATTTTAACCAGAAATTTGATAAAATCGATGAACGGCTCACTAAGCTAGAGGTAGGACAAGCAAAACTAACTGAGAAAGTCGATGGGATGGATAGAAGACTAGAAAAGGTGGAAGGAACCCAAAAAAATCAAGTTTGGACGTTAATTATTCTTTTAGGAGGAGCGATCGGCACGGCAGCGTGGCGCTCTTTCTTTTCTGGTAATCCTTAGAAATATTACTATAATTTCTCACTTTAGGGTAGTTATGAGGGGAAATTAGCAGATGTGAAACTCAGGTTAAAAATCAGGGATATTTAACCCATCCTACCGATAATTATGCTTTCCTCAACCATCTTTTTAACAATCGCCACAATGCCACTATTATCCCCCCAATTAAAACTAAAGGAAACTTAATCACCCCCAGAAAGAAAGCAACGATTAAGGGATATTTTTGGGTTTCTAATTGCCGAATTTTATCATCGCACTTTTGAACATCCGCTGCTAACCCCAATGCTTGATATAATTCCCGCGCTTGAAGAATTGCTTCTTTCGCTTCCGATATACGTTTGAGTTTATAGTAGGTAAGTCCCAGATTAAACCAAGCATTCGCTTCACCCCCCCGATCACCGATTTCGCGTGTGATTGCTAAGGATTGTTGATGAAACTCGATCGCTTTTTGGTATTCTCCTAGGGATTGGCAAATATTGCCTAAATTATTGTAGGATGCCGCTTCACCCCCCCGATCACCGATTTCCCGAAGGATTGCTAAGGACTGTTGATAAAACTCGATCGCTTTTTGGTATTCTCCTAGGGAATAGTAAACATTGCCTAAATTATCGTAGGAATTCGCTTCAACCCCCCGATCACCGATTTCGCGTGTGATTGCTAAGGACTGTTGATAAAACTCGATCGCTTTTTCGTATTCTCCTAGGGAATCGTAAACATTGCCTAAATTATTGTAGGAATTCGCTTCACCTTTCCGATCACCGATTTCGCGTGTGATTGCTAAGGACTGTTGATGAAACTCGATCGCTTTTTGGTATTCTCCTAGGGATTGGTAAACATTGCCTAAACCCATGTAGGAATACGCTTCACCCCCCCGATCACCGATTTCCCGTTCGATTGCTAAGGACTGTTGATGAAACTCGATCGCTTTTTGGTATTCTCCTAGGGAATAGTAAACAGTGCCTAAATTATTGTAGGAAGTCGCTTCACCCCCCCGATCACCGATTTCGCGTGTGATTGCT
>NZ_JADEXI010000873.1:0-1366 GCF_015207185.1 Microcystis sp. LEGE 08355
TGTATAAATTTCTGGAACAGGGAGTCCATGGAGAAGTCTTAGATTTCCCTGGCGTGATTTCCTGGGGAAATGATCTAGCAGCAGTACGCCGTTCCTTAGCGAGTGCGCTGGTGGACATGGCAGAAGTTAATTTATCTAGGGGGGAATCTTTACCCTTGCCTAATGCGTTGTTAACAGACCCAGAAGCGGATTTAGAAGAACCAATTTATCTAATGTTTTCCGCATCAACCCATGTCCAAATTGTACCGACTTTGATCGCCTCATGAAGCGTCGAGATTTGTTGCGTTATCTCAGTCAACAGGGTTGTCAATTGGTACGAGAAGGAAGTGAACATTCCATCTGAGAAAATCCCCTCAATGGTCGGTGCGCAGCCATCCCTCCACATTGAGAAATTGTCGAGGATGGCTGTGAGAATTTTTCGTCAGTTGGAGATACCAGAACCTTGATCAGAAGCAAGGATTCTACCTGAATAATATTTAAGGCAGAGCCTTAAATACTGTGTTGCAAGGCAGAGCCTTGAAACAAGAGATAATATAATTGGTGCGTTACGGCGGCTTGTTAGTTTGGGTTTTTTGACCAAATTAGTAACCGCAAACACGCACCCTACACTCTGAATACTGCTACCGAATACCTTCCGAAGCCATCAAAACTATCCAGGGTGCAGGAGTTGAACCTGCCTAGCACGAATTATGAGTTCGTTGCCTCAACCGCTCGGCCAACCCTGGGTTATACTATTAACTCATTATAGATCGGTAGTTACTCCGAACGTGAAAATCCAGCCCCACCAAGATGAAAAAATTTTCAATCAGCACCTCCTTGCAGTTAGGACTCCTTTTGATGGTAGCCATGTTAGCCGCCGGCTTCGGTAGCGGTTGGGTAGCCTATCAATTGGGAATCGCCTCCCTAAAAGGAGTCAGTCAACCGGATATCAACCCCGCTAAAAAGTTTACCAACGATCGCACCAGTTATGGTCGCAATCAAACTTTTATCCCCGTGAAAGAAGAAGAAGTAATTAAAAGAGTGAGAGTTTATATGCAACAACAGAAAAACCAACCGCAATCAAAGGACGAAACCAAGGGATAGGCTTTAAAAAAGGCGAATTTTGCCTTTTCGCTATGGATAATCAGGATTTATTGACTCGTTTAATTTTAGTCTTTTTACTAATCGTCCTCAATGCTTTTTTCGTAGCGGCGGAATTTTCCCTTGTGTCTGTCCGTCGTACCCGCGTCAGTCAGCTAGTGGCTGCGGGAGATGTGCCAGCGCAGACGGTCCAATCTCTACAAAGAAGTCTCGATCGCTTACTTTCCACTACCCAATTAGGTATCACCCTTTCTAGTTTAGCTTTAGGTTGGACTGGGGAGAGTAC
>NZ_JADEXI010000874.1:0-1361 GCF_015207185.1 Microcystis sp. LEGE 08355
CCCATGATTTCAGACAGTGCCAAGATATTTTAACTAAAGCTACCGAACTCGAAAAAGCGAGCGATAAACCGGTTGACCTTTATTATAAGTGGACTTTTCCCTTTCCGTCGGTACGGGGAAAATATTTTCCGCTAACCAGGGGGTTTGATGTTGCCGAACAAAATGGGGATGTGCCTGAAATCTCTCCGTCATTTCCAGGGCGATCGATTCCACATCCGACTGTAAAAAAACCCAGCCTCCAGCTACCATATATTTAGCCAAAGCTATGACTAATTCCGGCTGCACGACTCGACGCTTACTGTGACGCTGTTTAAACCAAGGATCGGGAAATTGAATCGACACCCAAGATAACTTATCTGCGGGCAAAGATTGCAGTAAAATTTCTGGGGCAACATTCATATTGCCAAAAACAAAAGCGAGATTAGTTAATCCTAACCTTTCCCGTTCCTGATTGGCTTCAATTACCAAAGGTTGACGAATTTCAATGCCCAAAAAATTAATTTCTGGATATACTTGGGCCATTTGTAACAAAAATTTACCTCGCGCACAACCAATATCAAGATGGAGAGGTGGTGTCATATCCTGATAAACTTGATTCCAATCGGGGGGAGCGATCGGATGGCGATATTTATGACTTAAGGGATTGACGTGCTGACGAACGCGAACTTTAGCCAAAGATATTTTCTCCTCATTTCTCCTCGATCGATCTAGTTTACCGATATTTAGCCCAATTGAATGCGATGAATTTCCGTTTCGCCATTCTCAGCGATCCTCATATCGCTTTACCCACAACCATTTTGAACCATTCTAATCGCTTTCATCTGGTGGAAGTGAGTATTCCCGCTTTAAAAATCGTTTTAGACCATCTCATCACCCTTAACCTCGATTTTCTGCTGATTGCTGGCGATTTAACCCAAGATGGTGAACCAGAAAATCATCGTTGGTTAGCCGATTGTTTAGCCACTTTACCCTTTCCCGTCTATGTGGTGCCGGGTAATCATGATGTTTTGAGTTTAACCGCAACAGAAAACCAGATCGGTTTAGCAGATTTTCCCTTCTATTATCAACAATTTGGTTACAGCCATCCCGAACAAATATACTACCAAAAAGAAATTTTACCTGGAGTGCAATTAATCGGTCTTAATTCTAATCAATTCGATGACCAAGGTAAACAAATTGGCAGTTTAGATGCAGAACAATTGCAGTGGTTAAAACAGACTTTACCAGCGCTAAAAAACAATCTAGTGATGGTGATGATCCATCATAACGTTATCGAGCATTTACCCGGACAAAGCAATCATGAATTAGGTAAACGCTATATGTTGGCTAATGCGGTAGAACTGCTCGATATACTACAGGAA
>NZ_JADEXI010000875.1:0-1360 GCF_015207185.1 Microcystis sp. LEGE 08355
AGTTACCTAATTTTCAGGGAAAAAGTACCTGAATTTTACCCCCGATCCCTCCAATGGTCAGCACTTTTTGCGGGGAAAAAAGTCTAAAACCCTTATCCAACAAGGTTTTTAGATTTATTCAGCAAGCCCTAAATAATCAGTCTTTAATAACTGGATTTAGTATTAGAACAATGGCGAGAAAATGACAGTTTTTAACTGAAATTACTGTCCAAACAAAACCGAACTATTACCAGATCCTTGGAACAAGATCCAAGTCATCAGCAGATTAGATACAAAAATCGCTAAGAGCATAGTGACTACGGCCGCGGTCGTAGCTTGGCCGACTCCCTTAGCACCGCCATCGGTCGTTAAACCCCAATTACAGCCGATAATCGCAATTAAAGCCCCAAAAACCAACCCTTTAACCGGTCCACTCAGCACATCTCCCACACGCAGGAAACCGCGAACCGAGTCGAGAAAAACTGAATTAGCAATCCCGTATAAACTTTGGCCGACCAGCAAACCGCTACCTAAACCGATCAGCAACGCCATAATACTCAAAGCGGGAACCATAAGACAACAAGCAATTAAACGGGGCAGCACCAGATATTCCACGGGATCGGTTTTGAGCATATAGAGTGCGTCGATCTGCTCTGTCACCTTCATGGTACCGATTTCCGCCGCAAAAGCTGATCCTACCCGACCGGCTACCACGATCGCCATCATAATCGGACAGAGTTCCCGACCGAGAGCAAGGGCCAAAATTCCCCCCACCATACTGCCAGCACCCAAAGCTTGGAACTCCCGGGCCACTTGGATGGTAAAGATCATCCCGATCACCGCGGCCGTGATCATGGCGATAATCAGGGAAGCAGGCCCAGCTGCCACCATTTGTTCTTGGGTGACGCGCCAATCGGGTTGGCGCGTGAATAGGAAGTAAAAAACCCTGCCGGTTAATAGTACCGCTAACCAACAGCGCCGAAACCAAGAGCTTAATTCCTTGCTAAAAATCGCCAATAAATCCTTCATGGTCCCCAAAATCGATCGGACTAGAGAAAAGTCTATCCTGTTTTGTCTTCTAATACCAAATCCTGTTATAATAAAACGAGTAAAGACAAGGAGATAAAATGCCCAAGAAAGCTGACTTAGCCGAACATCTAAGTTCAGAGGAACTGATACTAAATCTGGTTATTAAAAACTAGAACTCTTGCAAATTAATTATATGTTATAATGATGGGTCAACTAATTTTCCCCAAAAAATTAGTTAATCAGTACATTCGTCCTGAATAAAAACTTGAAGTTTAACTTTTAACTCAAAACTCTTTAGAGCTGCTTTAATTTGGTTATCAAAACCTCTTTATTTAAGCGGCACAAACTATCT
>NZ_JADEXI010000876.1:0-1359 GCF_015207185.1 Microcystis sp. LEGE 08355
GTAAAGGATATGTTGGTAATGACGTAGGAATGACAAACCCCGTGTAGTTGAGGAGCGGAATGACGAGAAATTGTCACGTTCCGTTTTGTAGAGCAGTAGGAGAGGCGACTCTCTTACTGACTTTAATCATTCTCAAAAAGGGACTAAGTACGGTGGGACACACCGAAACTAATACGCTTGGGGAGAGATTCCCTCTGGCGAATGCTGGATACGTCCTGCCAGATTAAGGAAACTCAGTGAACCAAGAATCCCTCGCTTAAGCGCGATGGGAGTGTCAAGATGCCCTAGTAGTGCTGTTCGTCATTGATAATTTTAGGGATTTATAATAATTGGGTTAGCGGATAGGGGAATGAGGAAATGGGGGGAGTAGGGAGATAGGGGAATTCAACTGTAGCAGCGGCCAGATGGCATCAGGAAAATCCTTGCCAGAAAAGGGTTTTAGCGGTTTAGATTGTCCTAACCAACTTGTTTTTTTTGATCAAACCCCAAAACCGCAAAACCCTTCCCCTAGGGCGGCAAACTAGGTTATGATCTGGTCTAATGGCATGATATAACTTTTTTAACTAGCTATCAGCGTTCAGCTAATAGCTAGGCTGCGGTGGCAGATACCAATTCCCCACCCTATGCCTAGTCGGAAAGCTGACGGCTTAACTTCTTGTCCTGATCGTTAATTTGCCTTGGTTTTAGGAGACCACAACTGCAATGAAGAATCTTGTTCGTCTGCTGGCGGTAATTGCCTTGATTATCGGGAGTTTTTGGGGCAAAGTTCCCGCTCAAGCTCTCAATCTCACCTCGATCGCCCTTCCCTCTTCCCCTGTGGCGGTCTTAAATGCGGCCGATGCCAAACTAACCACAGAATTCGGGGCGAAAATCGACCTTAATAACAGTGATATTCGCGATTTCCGGGACTTGAGAGGGTTCTATCCCAATTTAGCTGGTAAAATCATCAAAAACGCCCCCTACGAAGAAGTGGAAGATGTCCTCAATATCCCCGGACTCTCGGACACTCAAAAAGAGCGTTTACAGGCTAATCTAGAGAAATTCACCGTTACTGAGCCTTCTAAAGAATTTATCGAGGGTGATGACCGTTTTAACCCCGGGGTTTACTAAATCCGGTTAATTACGGTTTTAAAAAAATTACAAGGTGAGCGATCGCTCACCTTTTTCAGTGATCAGTGATCAGTTATTCAGTCAAGCTCTGGCATAATTAATTTTTCAGGGTTTAAAAACGGCAAAAATAAGGATTAAATTGCATAAAATCGGTAAATATACTTTGCACGGCTACAACTTGCATTTTTGACTCAAGGACAATAATATAGTTTAAGAGTCATAATTAGAAGCAAATCACTCATTAAAAAC
>NZ_JADEXI010000877.1:0-1356 GCF_015207185.1 Microcystis sp. LEGE 08355
GACTTTAATTGACTCCTCGGCGCTCTCCCCGGCCGTCTATTTTATTGGTGCCGGTCCCGGAGATCCGGAATTATTGACGGTAAAAGCCGATAAAATTCTCCAAAAAGCCGATGTTATCCTCTTTGCTGATTCCCTCGTCCCCAAACAGATTCTTGAGGACACTCGTAAAGATGCCGAGTTAATTCCCACCAGTAGCATCACCCTAGAGGAAATTATCCCTTTAATGATCGATCGCGTGCGTCGGGGTTTAGCGGTGGTGCGACTGCAATCGGGGGATTTAAGTCTCTATAGTGCCATCCAAGAACAAATTGATCTTTTGACAGCAGCAGATATACCCTTTCAGCTAATCCCCGGAATTAGTGCCTTTCAAGGATTAGCGGCCAAATTGGCCCTAGAATTAACGATTCCGGAATTAGTCCAGACAATTATTCTAACCCGGGTGGAAGGAAAAGCCTCTCCCATGCCAGAAAGTGAAGAATTAGCCTCTTTAGCCGCTCATAAAGCCAGTTTATGCCTATATTTAGCCGCCCGTCATGTTGACAAAGCCCAGGAAAAACTCCTAAAATACTACGGGCCAGAGCAACAGGTGGCCGTTTGTTTCCGTCTCGGTTGGCCCGACGAAAAAATCTGGGTTGTCCCCCTGTCAGAGATAGCCCAATTAACCCATCGGGAAAATTTAACTAGAACTACCCTTTATCTCATTAGTCCCGCTTTAAACCAGATTACAGGAACTCGATCGCAACTTTATCACCCGCAACATTCCCATCTTTTCCGTCCTCATCCCTAAGTATTTTCTGGGAAGTCTATCGAAAGAAACACTAGGTTTCTACCTCAAGTTAGATTTAAAGAGCGGCGATTTTGTTTAGGATTATTTCAGGAGGTAGGACAATTTTAAAAACGTTTAAAATTAGTCTAACAATCCATGCACAACTGCCCTATTTGTTCGGGAATTACCCTTCGTCACCTTGTGGTTGGTCGTGCCTACTGGTATTGTCCTCACTGTCGTCAGGAGGTTCCTAACTTCCTTGATTGCTCTAGTCCTGCCAAGGTAAAGGTAGAGCGAGTTAGAGCGGAAAAAACAGTCTAGATTTTTAAGTTGGTAGATGGCAATAAGATCTGTGGGATGTGTTAATTTTTAACCCATCCCACTTTATCTGTCTAGGGTTCGCTGAATAAATCTAAAAACCTTGTTGGATAATATCTTTAGACTTTTTTGAAATCAAAAAGTACCAGCGATTGGAGTGATCGGGGGGAAAATTCCGGGACTTTTTCCCTGAAAATTAGGTAATTGACCGCCTCAAAATCGGTAAAACCCTACACCCTACACCCTACACCCCACACCCCACACCCCACACC
>NZ_JADEXI010000878.1:0-1355 GCF_015207185.1 Microcystis sp. LEGE 08355
TTGACTAGAGCGATTTCATCAATTCCTAGTCTTTTTAATTCCGATAGGTCTGGCTCTGTAATTTCTTCGGCGATGTCCTCTATCATTCTTTGAATCTCTTCTTCCGTTACGTCATTTCTTCGGCTAAAATTTAAAATATCTACTGATTTTAATTGTTCGAGTATATTCTCGGCTAGTCTTTTCGTATAGGTTCGTTTCTTGGCGATAAAATCTAACTCTTCGCTAAAGGGTTTCTGACAATTATCGCACTTAAATTGACGACGATTAACTTGTAGGTACACTGGTTGTCCTGAGATTGGTAAATCTTTGACTAAATGTCGATGATTTTGGTGTAGTTTATCGCTCTCTAACCCACAACGAGGACAGATGGCTTTTTTATTTTTCGATTCGACTGGTCAAACTATACCGATATTTTCTAGGTGTCGATAGCCTTGAATAGAGGTTCCTTTTAGGTGAAAAAATTTGTCAAGCATCATAAGTAAAATACTCTGGTTTTTGGCCATTATATCAAATTTTAACTCAATTGTCTATCTTTTGGTATTAACCTGTTTGTGCCGTAAGTGTCTTCCTGTATAGATTTCAGCTATTTTTGAGACTAGGTACTCTCATCGAATTTTATTTTAAGTTAATTATTTGCATAACAATTCCCGAAGAGCCACCAATATTAGCTTTAACCGCTATCTTCGTCTCAAAGCTATCCTAGTAATTCTAATAGTTTGGAGCGGAGTGAGTCTGGTACACTGGTGGCCAGTAACTCAGGGGTTTATGTTGGTTTTAATAACTATATTGACCATACAAACTCTAAGAATGTTGATAGCAAAACCAGTTAATTTTGTTGTTGAAAGTAATAATTATCTTCCCCTAGTCTCCATTTTAGTTCCTGCCAAAAATGAAAGTGCAGTCCTGACTAATTTGGTGGACAGCTTAGGGGAATTAGATTATCCAAGTCATTGTTTAGATTTTTGGATTATTGACGATGGTAGTACTGATGAAACACCGCAAATCTTAAAGGAAATGCCAACTAAATTGCCATCTTTACAAGTTTATCGGCGAGAAGCTAAAGGTGGTAAATCAGGGGCTTTAAATGCAGTATTGCCCTACACGCGAGGAGAGATTATTCTCGTTTGTGATGCTGATGCTCAGTTACCGGCTGACTTGCTGCGGCAAACAGTACCTCTGTTTCAAAAAAAAGGGATTGGTGCAGTACAAGTACGAAAGGAAATTGCTAATACCTGAACTTCCCCCATACATATATACCATAATAGCCGAAAACCCTTATCCATCAATGGATACACCCCCTTAACTTTTCTTAATGTACCCATGTAATTTGTAACATTTCTTAATGGACAAGAATT
>NZ_JADEXI010000879.1:0-1355 GCF_015207185.1 Microcystis sp. LEGE 08355
TATATAAGAGACAGCTGTGATCTATTGACAAATGAGAAATTT
Source organism: Microcystis sp. LEGE 08355 (assembly GCF_015207185.1). NCBI lineage: Bacteria > Bacillati > Cyanobacteriota > Cyanophyceae > Chroococcales > Microcystaceae > Microcystis > Microcystis sp. LEGE 08355. Next base: position 43 of record NZ_JADEXI010000879.1, read on the forward strand.
AGTGTTGACAGCTAAGAAAGCTCATGTAATACTAGCAAGTGTAATCTATTACATCCACCTTAACTCCGTGGAGGTCTTTGTAAATGACCAAAATAAAATACATCAGTCCTGCCGCTACTGCTCTTCTTGCCAGTGCGTTAGCCCTCGCCACTGCCCCGGCCCAGGCGGCTCCTATCGTAACCTATACCGGCTGTGCAAGTACCTCATTCTGTACACTCACCGAGCTACTTGGCGGTGGTTCCATCTCAGTTGATGAGGACGGAAATGGCACAATTGAGAAAGTGTTCGAGGAATGGACGAATTACGATTTTTTCAAAAGTCCTGGGGCTAATCCTCTGACCGATCCCCAAGCCAACATTCAAGTGAGTGCAACCGGCACTTACATTCCTGGTGTCTCTGGTAGTGCTACTCTCAATTACACTATTGTTGGCGGCATAAACCTAGCTCCGCCGAGCGGGAATGCCACTTGGAATGCTACTGTCGCCTTCGACTTCACGGTAACATCCGCTGGATATGTCCCAATAATGAACCAGATAGATGCCATAACAGTTGGGTCAGTTACAGGCCCCACTACGGGAGTACCATCTTCTTTGGGCTTCAATGGTGCATCGATTATGGGCAATCAAACCGCTACCCCCAGCATGCCTGCGACTGACACGATGACATTGGGACCAACAAACACGCTTGCGGTCATGAACAACCTGAGTTTGCAAGCTCGCCGGACTACTTCAGTGCCTGGAACCGCCCGCGTTACGAGTTTCTCACAAACCTTCACCCAGGTGGTTATTCCTGAACCCGGGACTGTTGTTGGACTGCTGGTTGTTGGTGGCTTAGGTCTGGCGATGAAACGCCGACAAAAGGATAGCTGACCGAGCTTAACGTCAAGATAAGATGAGAAGAGGCATCGTAGCTTCTCGGTTTGAAGTACCGTCCTTTGGGGGCGGTTTTGCTTTAACCACCTATCCATAGTTAGTAAAAGCATAGTCAAATATAGACAGACTGAATTCCATTTCAGAAATTCCCTTCACTTTTACTTCGAGAGATTAATTCTCCTTGGGTGAACTACGCACCTCTCTATCCCATAGCGGTTAAACGCATTTGGGAATGCTTTTCGTAAAATGTTGTAGGAACATCTGACATCAGATTGAACCAGAATCCCCTTATCTGTACGATATAACCCTCGCGAAATTCTTTTTCCTGAAAACACTGGCCTTTCAGTTGTTTGTCCATAAACGGGGAGAGGATCGTCATTCAAAAAATTAGAAGCTGAGGTATAGGATTCTTCTTGAAGAATCACAGAGATTCCTTCTAAT
>NZ_JADEXI010000880.1:0-1350 GCF_015207185.1 Microcystis sp. LEGE 08355
ATTCTAAACTGGTGGGATCAAACCAAAAATAATTAGGAGTCCGGAAAGTTTCCTGATAAATTTCTTTCTTGAGACCTCGATCGGTTTCTGCCGTTGAATCAGACAAAATCTCGATGATGACATGGGGATATTTCCCCTCTTCTTCCCACACTACCCAACTTTTACGGGGTTTTCTTGCTACTCCCAAAACCACAAAAAAATCAGGACCTCTAAAATATTCTGATTTTCGTTGATTGGGACTGTAATAAATAGTCAGATTACCAAAAGCATAGAAATCTTGGCGGTCTTTCCATAAGAACTCTAGTGATTGGATCAAAAGCATCAATTGACGCAGATGTAACTCTGTTTCCATAGGGGGTTCATCACTCAGTAAATCACTTTTGGGAAAGATAATTTCCTTTAACTCATCTTCAACAATAACCATGACGACCACTCAATTATTTAATCTTCCCTATTTTAGCTCTTCAGTAGAGCGTTCTACTGTTTCCTATCAACCTAATCGTTTAGCAGGATTACGACGCTTTGCCATAGCGATTACCTTTCTCAATATTTTAGGTCATACCGTCCTCGGATTTGAACAATCTTGGGCGCAACCTCTGGTGGCTTTAGCAACAGGTTACAGCGTAGAATTATTATTAGAAAGCGTTGATGCTGGGGTAAATGGCTTTAAACCTAGATATTTAGGAAGTATGGGTCAGTTTATCGATTTTCTGCTTTCTGCCCATATTACCTCATTAGCGATCGCTATGTTACTCTATGCTAATGAGCGTTTATTTCCGATTATGTTTGCAGTAGCGGTGGCTATCGGCTCTAAAGCAATTTTTCGGTTAAAAGTGGCAGATAAAACCCGTCATTTTCTCAATCCTTCTAATTTTGGTATTAGCGTTACCTTACTCTTATTTCCTTGGATTGGCATCGCGCCCCCCTATCAGTTTACCGAGAATTTAAGCGGTTGGGCAGATTGGATTTTACCCGTCTTAATTGTTTGTACGGGAACGTTTTTAAATGCCCGTTTTACTCGTAAATTGCCTTTAATTGCGGGATGGTTAGGGGCTTTTATCTTACAAGCAATCCTTAGAAGTGCTATCTTTCAGACACCGTTAATCCCCGCCCTATTACCCATGACAGGGGTGGCTTTTGTCCTCTTTACTTTCTATATGGTAACTGATCCTGGAACAACACCAATTAACCCCCGTGAGCAGATAATTTTCGGGGCATCTGTAGCCGTTGCTTATGGCACTTTGATGTCCTTTCACATTGTTTTTGGGATGTTTTTCGGATTGACGCTGGGTAATGATTCGGTAGTAGTGGCGTAGCTCTCTTGCTTACCTGGTATGAATTGTGTAAAAT
>NZ_JADEXI010000027.1:0-18274 GCF_015207185.1 Microcystis sp. LEGE 08355
TGCTTGCTTCAATATTTGCCAGGTTCCAACTACCATTAACAACAGTAGATATCTGGCTCGCCCCAGTTCATTTTCTAACACTTTCTGGTATAGTTCACTTATCATTTTCGTTATTTAGGTCATATATGGTAAATATGACTTATCTTTTTTTGGAGTCTGTGTCTGTATTCCATGCTACATAAGCTTTTCAGCTGGCTTGTCCCCCTGTCAGGAGAATCACCTCATCCCCCGAACCAATTCCTAAAGCGACGATGGCCGCTTCTAAGGCCATAGAACCATTACACACGGAAACGGCATACTTTCGCCCAACAGCGAGGGCAAAGTTTTCTTCAAATTTCTGAACGAAGGGACCTTCCGAAGAAATCCAACCGCTATCAATACATTCGTTAAGATACTGTTTTTCCTTGCCCGCAAGTAGGGGTTCATTGACGGGAATAAAGCTACTCATGCTATCTCTGCTCCCGCCATTTTAACCACGGTTTCCTCAATTCCTGTAAAGCGAGTTTTATCCTGATTACCAACGTAGGGACCCTGTTTTACTTCAATCATTTCTACTTCTTCTAAGACTTGGAAACCATGGCCACCTTGTATCAATAAAACCACATCTCCATCTCTCAAGATATGACTTTCTAGATATTGTTGGTCGTCATCATAGAAATCTACCCGCAGTTTTCCTCTTTTGATAATTAAGACTTCCTGGGTAAAAAATACTTCTCGTTGTACTTTGTTATGAACGTGGGGCATAATACTTTTTCCCGTCGGGTGTCTCATATAGGCCAACTGTTGGGAAAAATCATCGGGAGTTAGGAAATGAATTCCCTCTTGGTTAAACTCTCGTCGGAGAATTATCGCTAAAACTTTACCCTCTTTCGTGATTTGAGAAATTGGCAAAGAGTTAAATTGACTTTCTGGCTTATTTTTCTGATTTTGTCGGCGGAGAAAATCTAAAGATAAAAAGTCTGAGGCTAGTTTAAACATGAATTTAACCCCCCTATGGGATGGTTGTGAGAAAGGCTGAAATTAATTGACGGTATAGAAGCTGTGAACCAGTGACTAACTTTTGTCACCCTCGTTAGGCCAATTTAATTTAATTAGCTAAAGCTTAATCTAATTAACACGATGTTAATTATAGTTAACAGAAGGTTAATCCCGATCAAGGCAAGATGCTTCTACCATACATTTAAGAAAACACGGGAGCATCTAACTTTAGAAATAGATAGAAATACTTAAGGGGTAAAAAAATAGGATTAAACAGGGGTCTCATGAAGATAAGCGGAACGATGGCGAAGCACTTGTGGAACATTTAGAACACAAGTCCGAGCATTTGTACTAAAATATCCAAGAGACGGCTAACTGCTATATTTTCTGATGACGATATAAATAGGGTTTGCTGAAAAAGTTTTTCGTGGGGGCAGGGTGTGGGGTTTTACCCATTTTCAGGGAAAAAGTACCTGAATTTTCCCCCCGCTCACTCCCAGGGCCGGTACTTTTGGATTGACAAAAAGTCTAAAAGTCTTATCCAGCAAGGTTTTTAGATTTATTCAGCAAGCCCTAAATAGCAAAAACTATAGACGAATAGCTATGAGCTTTGGTGAAGAATTTGAATTACTGCTGCGGGCGCGCTATCCTCTCATCTATGTTAGCACCCTAGAAGAAGAACGTCTCGAAAAAGCGATCGCCGATATTGCCAAACAGAGCAATAACCGTGCTGTCTATGTCTGGGATTTCGTGGATGGTTATCAAGATAATCCCAATAATGAGAACTTGGCTCGGCGTAATCCCCTCCAAGCTCTTGAATTCGTCGAAAAGCTGCCAGCTAACATCGCCGCGATCATAATTTTACGCGATTTCCAGCGCTTTTTAGAAGATATTGCCATCGCCAGAAAATTGCGAAATCTCGCCCGTTCTCTGAAATCTCAGCCTAAAAACCTAATTATCGTCGCTCCCGAACTGTCTATCCCCTCGGATCTCACCGAAGTAATCACCGTCGTTGATTTTCCCCTCCCTAGCGGCGAAGAAATTAAACAGGAAATTCAGCGATTAATCGCTGCCACCGGACAACCCGTCAAAGAACCACTCCTCGATGAATTAGTGCTTTCTGCCCAAGGATTATCCCTAGAGAGAATTCGTCGGGTTTTAGCCAAATGTTTAGCCAGTCACGGCAAAATTGAGCCAGAGGACGTGGAATTAATTTTGGCAGAAAAACGCCAATCGATTCGTCAAACCCAGATATTAGACTTTTATCCCGCCACAGAGCAGATTTCTGACATCGGGGGACTAGATAATCTCAAAGATTGGCTGATTCGTCGCGGTGGTGCCTTTAGTGAACGCGCCCGCGCCTACGGTTTACCCAATCCCCGGGGTTTACTATTGGTGGGAATTCAAGGGACGGGTAAATCCCTGACAGCGAAAGCTATTTCCCATCATTGGCACTTACCGCTGCTGCGTCTAGACGTGGGGCGTTTATTTGGCGGATTGGTGGGAGAATCGGAATCGCGTACCCGTCAGATGATTAATCTCGCCGAAGCTTTAGCTCCCTGTGTGCTGTGGATAGACGAAATCGATAAAGCTTTCGCCGGAGTGGATGGGAAAGGCGACGGAGGAACCACCGGGCGGGTTTTCGGGACTTTTATCACTTGGTTAGCCGAGAAACAATCGCCCGTTTTTGTCGTCGCTACGGCTAATAACATCCAATCTTTGCCCCCGGAAATGTTGCGAAAAGGACGCTTCGATGAGATATTTTTTGTCGGACTACCTAGCCAAAAGTCCCGCGAGGAGATTTTTAGCGTTCATTTAGGGAAAGTTCGGCCCCATAATCTGAAAAGTTATGATATAAAGCGACTAGCCTACGAAACTCCCGATTTTTCGGGGGCAGAAATCGAACAAACCATCGTGGAAGCGATGCACATCGGGTTTAGTCAAAATCGCGACTTTAGCACCGATGATGTGCTTGAGGCCGCTAGTCAGATTATACCCCTGGCTCGCACTGCTCAAGAACAGATCCAGTTTCTACAGGATTGGGCTAAGTCCGGCAAAGCTCGTTTAGCCTCTCGCGATGATCGTTTTAATGTTAATCCTAACAGTTAATTTAGCACCAATATGAAGCGTTTATCTGGTTTATTGCAATTTATGGTCGGTTTTGTCATGGGAGTGGCGATTTTGGTCGGTGGGGCCACTGCTGTCGCCTATATGCTTCTCTCCGGTATGAATTCTAATCCTCCTAAACCCGTCTTTACCGAGGAGAAAAAAGAGGAAACTAAGGAGGAAAAAGCCGCCGTCAAACCTTCTCCCATCCCTACTACTCCGGTCCAAGAACAACCCCAAGCTGAGGTGAAAGAGTCTCCCACAGCTGCACCAGCACCAAAAGCTGCCCCGAAACCCAGTCCCGAAGCAAGAAAAAAAGAAACCACATCCGAGGGTTATCAAGCGCGGGTGACATGGCAAAGCGGTTTAAGTCTGCGCTCTCAACCTACCAGTGAATCGACTCGTCTCGGTGGTCTCGATTACAATACTAAAGTCAGTGTGGTGGGAACCAGCAGCGATGGCCAATGGCAGCGCGTGCGTCTGTCCGATGGTCGCGAAGGTTGGATTAAAGCAGGTAATATTTCCAGAGTCCAGTAAATATTTAGAAGGGATAGATTTAGAAAATCTATCCCTTTCCCTTAATTCAAGAACGATTATCGCGATTAACTTTTCTGATTAACCAATAACTTGCCGCTAAAGCTAAGGTTCCCACGGTGAGGGCAATTAAGTCATCTTTACTGTATTTCTTGGGATCGAAAATAATAATTTTTCGAGAGATGGCAATTAAAGCCGTAACAACGACTAATTCAACCTGTACGATGTGTTTTCTTAAGTAAGCAGTGACGTTTTCTAATAACTCTAAGGCGATCAAAATATTGAGAAATAATCCGAAGATTTCAATTAAAGTTTTGCTAAAAAAACCGACGGGTTCCGTAGTAAATAAATCTTTGATTAGGATAACTACTAGGTCATAAAGAGAAACAATAATAACAACAATTAAGGCTACGGATAAAACCTTAGAAACTATGTTTTCAATGAGATGAATCGACTTCATGAAATCTTCATCGCGCCATTGTTGACCAAAATTGATAAGTAGTTTCCGTATCTGTTTGAGCATGATCGATTAAGTAAAAAGTAAAAATTATTATTGTATTTTATTGCTAATTGTTCTATTTAGCTAACAAGTAAGTATATCCCCCCTTTATCCCCCCTTGATAAGGGGGGTATCTGACAATTTTTAACATCTAAGTAGGGAGGCACAATTATTTGTAGGATGGGTTAGCGGTAGCGTAAACTATGCGGTCGTTGGGTTTCATGCTTCAACCCAACCTACGTTCATCTTATATTTAATTCCACCCACCCACTTACTTACTTAGAAATAATTTTACTTGAAGAAGGCTTCCCTAGAAAAAAATCTAGGTGCGATCGCTTTTAAGTCAACCGCACCCCAAACTAATACAAATGCTCGCATCTAGCTGACATCATCGTGAGCGAAACGATTATAGAGGAAGTCGAGGGCATAGTTACGCAGACGATAATATTCCGGATCCTCCATAATTCTCTCCCGATCGCGGGGACGGGGGAAATGAATATTCATCACTTCGCCGATTTTCGCTTCCGGTCCATTGGTCATCATTACCAGCTTATCAGCGAGGAAAAGAGCCTCATCGATATCATGGGTAATCATCAACACCGTACAGCGTTTATCTTGCCATATTTTCAGCAATTCTTCCTGTAATTCCTCTTTGGTAATCGCATCCAAGGCACCAAAAGGTTCATCAAGAATTAATACTTCCGGACGGATAGAAAGGGCCCGGGCGATCGAAACCCGTTGTTTCATCCCCCCGGAGATTTGGGGAGGGGTTTTGTCCATAGCTTCGGTTAAACCCACCATAGCTAAATGTTCCCGCACGATCGAGCGTTTTTGTGCTTCCGGAGCATTGGGAGAGACCGCATCTACCGCGAGATAGACATTTTCAAAAACGCTTAACCAAGGCAATAAAGCATAGTTTTGAAACACTACCATGCGATCGGGCCCAGGTTTAGTAATTTTCTTACCGTTAACTTTAACGATGCCATCGGTGGGAGAAGAAAAACCCGACACCATATTTAATAGGGTCGATTTACCGCAACCAGAGTGACCGATCACACAGATAAATTCACCTTCATTGATGCTGAGATTAACATCCTTAAGGACGGTGTAGGGGCCTCTAGCAGTGGGATAAACCTTAGAAACTCCTTCAATGGTGACAAAAGCTTCTTTACTGAGGGCCTGGGTTGCTCGGTTAATTGTGTCGGTGGTGGTGTACATGATTAGTCTTTGGGGGAAATTAGTTAATAGGGGCAATGACTGGAGATAATTGGCTAATAATTATCCCCTTAGTCGATTTTTAGGCAATTTTGCGAGATTCACTGGCACTAGGACGAGCATCAATAGCCACTTCGGCCATGGTGACGTTTTGTTTGATCTCTAAACTATTGAGATAACCGATCGGATCCTCGGCATCAAACTCGATACCATCGAATAAAAGGATCGGTGTGCGACGATATTTAATATCCCCTAGACCCAATTCCCGGGCCGCGGTACTGAAGACACCCACCCGACAGACGCGTTCGAGAATTTCTACCCAGTTACGGGGGAAAGGAATGTGGCCCCAGCGTGCCATTTGGGTCATCATCCAGAGGTGTTCGGTACGACTGGGACGATTTACCCCTTCTCCATAGAACAGATGGTGTGCATATTCTTTCATCGGTTGATCAATACTGCACGCGTAGGAGTTGGGATCACCCAGTTGGATATAATCAATATTGGTACTAAGATACTGACGACTGGCGAGGATTTGACGAATTTCTTCCTGATTCCCTTCCTCGGCACAGTAGCGACAACCTTCCAGCAGTGCTTTGACTAAAGCGACGTGGGTATTAGGGTATTTATTGGCCCAATCTTCCCGAACTCCCAGGGCCTTACCCGGGTGGCCCTGCCAGATTTCTAAGTCGGTGGCGACGGTATAACCGATACCTTCCATAGCGGATCTGAGATTCCAGGGTTCACCGACACAGTAACCGTCGATACTACCGGTTTTCAGGTCGGCTACCATTTGGGCCGGGGGAATAGTTTCGAGGTGAACGTCTTTATCGGGGTCAATTCCCGCTGCCGCTAACCAGTAACGTAGGAGCAAATTGTGCATCGAGGAGGGGTGAACAATGCCAAAAATATGGCGCTGCTCCTTCGATTCCAATAGCATCTGTTTTAAAGCGTTACCGTCAATCACTCCCTCGTCATAGAAGCGTTTAGCGAGGGTGACACCGTTACCGTTACGAGTCATAGTCAGGGCGCTGACAATCGGCAAAGGTTGCTCCTGATAACCACCGACGGTTAACCAGGTGGGCATTCCCGAAGGCATTTGCGCCCCGTCGAGGAATCCCCCTGCGATCCCATCCACAACCCCTCGCCAACTGGTTTCCCGGACTAAATTCACCTCATCTAGACCATGTTTAGTAAAGAATCCCTTTTCTTTGGCCACTGCTAGGGGCGCGCAAGCGGTGAGGGGAACAAAACCGATTTCTAGATTGACTTTTTCTAAACCGTGACGGGCAATTACTTCGACTTTGCGGGCGCGCAGTTTTTTGATCCGTTTTTGTTGGTTGAGGAAATAGATAATTTCACTCCGGAGACTGTAGTAACTGGGGTGTTCCACCACTTCCATGCGTTTGCGGGGACGGGGAATATCCACTTCCAAAATACCGCCAATTTTTGAGCCGGGGCCGTTGGTGAGCATGACGATGCGATCGGATAATAGCACTGCTTCATCCACATCGTGCGTCACCATTACCGAGGTCATTTGGTATTCTTCGCACAGCTGCATTAACTGTTCCTGTAGATTACCTCTAGTCAGGGCATCTAACGCGCCAAAGGGTTCGTCTAAAAGCAGGACTTTCGGACGGATGGCTAGGGCGCGAGCGATCGCTACCCGTTGTTTCATCCCCCCCGATAATTCGTTGGGACGTTTATCCACTGCATGACGAAGATTGACCAGATCGATATATTTTTCGACTTCAGCTTTTCTTTCATCTTCTGATAGTTGAGCGAGAACTTGATCGACGGCCAGAGTGATATTTTCTTTGACGGTTAACCAGGGTAAAAGGGAATAGTTTTGGAAGACTACCATGCGATCTGGTCCTGGTTTTTTAATGCTTTGACCTTGCAAAGTCACCACTCCTTCCGTGGGCAAATCTAAACCAGCGATCATGTTTAAGAGGGTGGATTTTCCGCAACCGGAGTGACCGATGAGGGAGATAAATTCCCCTTTTTTTATCTGTAAATCGATCCCTTTCAAGGCCACATATTCACCGCCACCACTAAGGGGGAATACTTTATCAATGTTATCGACAGCGACAAACAAACTCATAGTTTTTTCTCCTTAAATTGGCTCAAGTTTCAGTTATTTGAAAAATGGGTAAACTTTCCCCATTAATTCCCTATTGACGAACGATTTGATTTTGCAACCAAGCCATAAAGCGATCGAGTAATAAACCCACACCACCGATATAAAACAGAGCGAGAATAATATCACTGATGTAGTTATTTTGGTAGGCATCCCAGATAAAGAAACCGATACCGACAATACCCGACATAACGATTTCTGCCGCAATAATCGCTAACCAAGCTAAACCGATCGCAATTCTCAAACCCGTGAATATGTAGGGAAGAGCCGAGGGAATTAATATCTTGAAAAAGAATTTTTGGTTGGACAATTGCAAGACTTGTTTAACGTTGATATAGTCTTGAGGAATTTGTTGAACACCGACAGTGGTATTGATCAAAATCGGCCAAACTGCGGTGATAAAAATAACGAATAAAGCAGCGGGTTGGTTTTGTTGTAAAGCGGCCAAAGATAGGGGAACCCAAGCAAGAGGAGGAACTGTTCTTAGGAATTGAAAAAGGGGATCGAGTGCCTTATTTAAGAAAGAATTTAAACCGACCATAATCCCAACTCCAATACCCACCACTGCGGCCAAAGAATAACCGATTAATACCCGTTTTAGACTTTCGAGAGTTTGCCAGAATAGTCCCTTATCAATACCTCCACGGTCAAAGAAAGGATACATTAAATAGGTGCGGGTACGCTCATTAGTAATAATGTCCGATGGCGGTGGTAATTTAATCAATCCCACCATAGACATTAACTGCCATAAAATCAGGAAAAATAAAATACCCACAATGGGAGGAAGGATATCTCCAGAATGTTTTTTCCAGAATTTACTGAAGTCGAAACCACCCTTGCTTGTTCTGCTGACGCTAGTTGCCATTTTGCCGTTTTCCTTTGTTGAAGATAAAGTTACTTGATTGGGGAGAGAAGAAAACACTTTTGGGATTAATAGACTAGATATTTTATGCACCTAGCCTATCGGGAAAAACTCCCTATTTTTTAATCGCCAAACTATCGAGATAAGCTTGGGGATTAGCGGGGTCAAAAGTTTTGCCATCAAAGAATTTCTCCACACCGCGGGAGGTACTGGTAGGAATATCAGCTGCGGGAACCCCTAACTCTGTGGCTGCCGCTTTCCAAAGATCCTCGCGGTTAACTTTGTCGATTAATGCTGAGGCAGTGGTTAAAGTTTCTTTCGGCAAGAAACCCCAACGAACACTTTCGGTTAAAAACCAGAGATCATGACTCTTGTAGGGATAGGAAACGCTACCGGCGGGATCTTTCCAGTAGAAAACCCCTTTATTTTTGTCGGTGATTTCCGGTTTACCGTCACCCATTTTCTGCATTCCTTTGAGGGGACCGGCGATAATTTCTTCTTTGAGGTTGAAATAAGCCGGTTTAGCGAGAATTGCCGCCGCTTCTGCCCGATTTGCCTCTTGATCGAGCCATTGCTGCGCTTCCATAACTCCTTTTAATAGTGCCTTAGTAGCTTTCGGGTTTTTATCCACCCAATCGGCGCGGATAGCGAGGTATTCTTCCGGGTGATAGGGCCAGATTTCTGCGGTTAAAGCTGACATAAAACCGATCTGATCAGCCACAATTCTCGCCGGCCAAGGATCGCCGGTACTAAACGCATCCATGGTTCCGGTTTTCATGTTGGCCACGGTTTGGGCGGCAGGAACCGCAATTAGGTTAATATCCGTATCGGGGTTAATACCACCGGCGGCTAACCAGTAACGAATCCAGAAGTCTTGATTAGCTTTCGGGAAAGTATAGGCGGCTTTGAAGGGAGTTCCCGTCGTTTTCATGGCGAGGATGTAATCTTTGGCGGGTTTTAGGTCTAAACCGATATTTTTGCCTTCGTGTTTACCTGCGATCGCAATTCCGTTACCCTGGGTGTTTAACTGCGCTAACACATACATGGGGACTTTAACGTTATTTTTGGTGATTAGTCCCTCGGAAATTAGGTAAGGCATGGGCATTTGCCACTGTCCTCCGTCAATTCCGCCCGCATCTGCCCCAATTTCGACGTTATCTCTAGCGGAGCCCCAGTTAGCTTGTTTGGAGACTTCCACATCGGGCATCCCGTGTTTAGCGAAAAAGCCTTTTTCCTTGGCAATAATTAAAGGTGCGGCCTCAACAATAGGAATATAACCTAATTTAATTTTGGTGGTTTCGGGGGCCTCTCCGGGAGCCACCGCAACGGGAGAAGCAACCGGGGAAGCGGGCGCGGTGGTGGTGGTTCCACCCGTACTGTCGGGGGGATTACCCACACAACCTTTGAGGACAACAGCCCCTGCCGCTGAAACTGCCGCCGTGGTTAAGAATTTCCGTCTCGAAAATTTTGACATAGAATCTCCTACCTGCTGCTAAAGCAAATATGTGTGCTGAATTATGGGTAAAGGAATCCCTCGCTAAACTTTCCTTCTAGCCCGTGCTATAGAAATTTAGCTATGGAATATTGAGTCTCGATTGAACTTAATAAATAAGTCTAGCGGAATTTGGAAAAAATAATTAATCTGAGCGAGAATTTTATGTACAAAAATTTAATTCGATTGATAAGGATTAATTAAGACCATTGATATATCTAGCTTCTAGCCACTTAAAAAGGTTTCCGTAGGGCGCTGGAGCAGGGGTGATGGGGAGCAGGGAGGTGGGGAGAAACAACAAAATGAGCCAAGGGTGAGTTTTAGGAATGCGGCTCCTTCCGGCTTGGTAGAATAGACAATATGCTTTCACCCCAAAGTAATGACCAGATCTAAAAAGCCGAAATCACCGAACTCCTCTGATTCGCCTACCGCTCCTTCCTTGGCTCTGTCTTCCCTACATTTTCGTCTCCAAGCTTTAGAGGAGGAGCATCAGTGGCTCCTCAAGCAGATTGGCAGAAAACGCAACGAACTGAAGAAATTCCTCGACCAGATGCGTTCCCTAGCGACGGAGATTTTCCAGAGAGGACAACCCCTCTATCAAAAACTTACCGACCTCGACCGCGAAATACACGCCCTTTTTGACGAAATCCTCACTGCTAGAAAAATGGGGCAGCAGACAAAAAAAAGGATTCTCGGAATTTACGAGACACTTCAGTTAACGGGGGTGATTAGCCCAAAATTTGACGATGGAGATGAAGAACTTGACGAACTTTTCGGAGACGAAGAACCAGAAGGAGCATCGGAGCAATCCGCGCAGGATTTCTTCTCTGGGGAAGACTCCTATGGCCGTCACGATGATGGAACAGAGCTATCACCTGAAAGCTCGCCTAAATCTCCTGAATCTAGACAAATACGCCGCACTTTCCTGAGAATGGCCGAGATTTTTCACCCCGACAAGGTTACGGATCCCGAAACTCGGATGCGTCACAACGAGATTATGAAGGAAGTCAACCGCGCCTATAAAGAGGGAGATATTGCCAAACTGCTCGAAATCGAACGACAGTATCAAATGGGGGACACTTTCGAGGTTGAAGGCTCATCGGAAAGCGACCTCAAACGACAGTGCGAGAGGGTTGAAACCAATAACGAACTACTCAAAAAGCAGTACGAGAACCTGAAAAGAGAACTGCGCTCGGTGCGAAATACCCCGGAAGGCGAGATGGTGAGGGCCAGTCGCGCTTGTGAGAAGGATGGCATCGACCCGATTGAGCAAATGCTAGAGGAGATGAAATTACAAGTTCAATCCACCGAAAAAATCTATAATTTTGTCCGTGACTTCCGCGATAAAAAGATAACGGTTAAAGAGTTTCTGCGCGGACCGGTCAGGATGGGCAGCAGCCCGGAAGAGATGGAAGACATTCTTGATCAACTTCTGCAGCAACTTCGCACAATCAGCCGTTGAAGAGAGAACGCCAATATTTAGGGTATGCTGAATAAATGTGAAATATAGACGAGGTAAGGGTTTTAGGGTTCTGTTTTGCTCTCACAGGTGCAAGATTTTGAGAGAATCGTCGTTCAAAACCTTGCGTCTTCATCGGCCCGTGTCCTGTAGGGGCGAAGCATTCGGGCAATAACCTATCGGTGAAACCGTAGATTTTCTATCCGAATGCTTCGCCCGTACTTTTTGCCGCAAACCCTAAATAATCAGGATTAAGCTTTTGTTACTCCCGATCAACCTTTTTTAAACCACGCCTTAAGTCTCACTAATTTCTTGTCGTGGGTCATCCTTGGGTGGATGGAGTTGGCCCGCTATCCATTGCCGTCGGGCATTCTGGATAAAGGGTTGAATATGGTCGATCGAAAGAGGGGCGGAACTGAGGAGTTCGGGATAGTGACAGTATTCACACCGGAACCTAGCGCGTTGTCGAACAATATGGTAGAGCGATTTAGGAATGACCATTTACTCTGGCAGCAATGACAGCGTTGATGTAGCTGAAAATTTGGTCGAGTTCGCCAATCGCTTCTAGCTCAAGGACTTCCTCCGGGGTGAGATCATCAGCTTTTTTTTTGTCAAGAAGCGTCTGCATCCGATCGCCCAGTTCATCTGTAAATTTGAATAGGGTGAGATTATTAATCTGTTGCACCCGCAATCCTTTGGGAATCAGGCTAGAGGGTTTGACAAGAGCGCTCATGGTTGTAGCTGGCTTTTTGAGCAACTTTACTGCCCATAATATAACACCACCTTCCCAACTGATAACCGATAACTCTCGAGTAACGCACAGAAAACGGGTTTCTCCGAGAAACCCGTTTTCTACTCATGCACTCATGCAAAAAGGGGAATAAATAATCAGTTTTTAATAACTGGATTTAGGATAAAATTTAACATTAACGCCATTTTCTCAAAAAAATCGACCTGCCGTGAGGCGGGAAAGAAAAGAAAAAAGAAAAAATAGGAAATAAGGGTAAAAAGAGAAAAAGGGTTACAGAGTCCTCCCAGCACCGCACACCACCCGAAAACCGAAGCGGTAGAAGTAGAAGTCGTAGTTGAAGTCGCGGCGGGAGCTGAAGTAGCGGTAAGCGGAACGGCAGTAATACGGAAAGCTGCGCCAAGAACCGCCACGCAGAGAAGAATGATTATCATTCCCATTTTCTGTCCAAGCACTGCCATCCGTGGGCGCACCAGCATAATTATCATGCCAAGTATCGGCGCACCATTCCCAGACATTGCCGTGCATATCGTACAGTCCGAAGGCATTGGGGGGAAATTGTCCCACGGGAGTTGTTTCGCTTCGATATTCTCCCTTCGCTTCCTCGGCGTAGGTATAGCCGGCATTGTAGTTGGCCAATTCCCCGGTAATGGTTTCCCCAAAATAGAATGGGGTGGTGGTTTCAGCACGACAAGCGTACTCCCATTCCGCCTCACTCGGTAGCCGATACTCCCGTTTTGTTTCCCTTGATAGTCGTTTACAGAATTCCGTTGCTTGATACCAGTTGACTCCTTCTACGGGTAGCTCATCCCCATTGAAGCGAGAGGGGTTTGTCTCTAGGTCGATGTCTATTTTAGCGGTTGCGGCGATCGCTTTCCACTGGGACTGGGTGATGGGATAACGTCCCATGTAGAAAGAAGAAACGGTTACTCGATGTTGAGGTCTTTCCCATCCAAATCCTTCCCAACCAAATTTTTTTACCAGTCTTTTGATTTCCTCGTCTTCCGTTCCCATCGTGAAAGTTCCCTCTGGGATGGCGACCATTTCTAAGGTGATGCCGTTGCCCAAATCTTGGGCGAAATATGAGGCTTCTGCCTTTTTTCGTTCGACTTCCTGACCTTTGGCATTTACTTTTACCACATCAAAATCAAAATCAAAATCAAATTTCATTGTGTTGATTTCCCCTAAATGTTATCTCACTTGCCTTTAACCAAACATTCTAACTCCACTATCTTTCCCTCGACATCAAGCCACTACAGTGGCACCCCTGAGATAATCTTCTAGTTGGCGATCGTTATCGTGGCTGAGATTGCCTAGAGGTAAAGTTTCGACGCTAAAAGCTCTCACCTCGCTAACTTCTAATGTATCTTTGATCTGAAAATTCCCCGCAGCCGTCACTTCAATTAACAATGAAATGGAGTGAATACGCGGATCACGCTCAAAAGAGGAATAAACCCCGACTAAACGCCCTAAACTGACTAAATTTAATCCTGTTTCCTCTTTTAATTCCCTTTGAGCAGTATTAAAAATATCTTCCCCCCAATCGACCATTCCCCCCGGTAGGGACCATTTGCCGGTGTCTCTGCGTCGGATTAAAACAATTGTACCATCAGCAAGCAGCGGAATTATTGTCACCCCAGTTACAGGATGACGAAAGATAATTCCCATCACACTTTTAATAAAATGCCAAACACGACCCATATATAAGCTGTTCGTAATTTAAATTGCTTGTTGAGACGAGGCAAAAGGCAAAAGGCAAAAGGCAACAGTAAAAGGATTGGGGGAGGTTCGGCTAATTGTCAGAAGAAAGAGGTTTCCTTCCCTACACCCCACACCCCACACCCTACACCCTCTTTCAAGTCAGGACTTTTGCCTAACACCTATCCCCCAACCCCCAACAATATCAATCATGATTGAGAATGGCTTTAGCTTGAATTAAAGCCGATCGCACTTGTTCAAAACCTGTGCCACCATAGCTATTACGGGCCGCCACCACCTGACGAGGAGCGATCGCGTCATAGATATCGGCCTGAAAAGCTGGATGTAATTCTTGCCATTCCGTCAGGGTTAAATCTTTCAATAACTTACCCGCTGCCAAACTGCTTTTAACGACTTTCCCGACTAAATTATAAGCTTCTCGGAAGGGAATCCCCTTACTGGCTAAATAATCCGCCACATCCGTCGCATTAGAAAAATCTTCCGCCACCGCGTTAGCTAATCGGTCGGTTTTAAATTGAATTCCGGTGGCTAAAAGTACCGTCATCGCTTGCAAACAAATCCGCACGGTTTTAACGCCATCAAATAACGCCTCCTTGTCTTCCTGCAAGTCTTTGTTATAGGCTAGGGGTAAACCCTTCATTAAGGTCAATAACGCCTGTAAATGCCCAAAAACACGCCCTGTTTTGCCGCGCACCAATTCGGGAACATCGGGATTTTTTTTCTGAGGCATAATGCTAGATCCCGTGGCACAACTATCGGTGAGAGTGATAAAACTAAATTCTTGGGAAGACCAGAGAATCATTTCTTCGCTCAAACGGCTCAGGTGGACCATAATCAGACTAGCGGCCGTCATAAATTCAATAGCAAAATCTCGATCGCTAACTCCATCGAGACTATTGTTATACACCTGCTCAAAATCGAGTAAATTGGCGCTGTAATGACGATCAATCGGAAAAGTCGTCCCTGCTAAAGCGCCACATCCTAGGGGCGAAATATTAGTCCTGGCGCGAATTTGCCCTAATCTTTGGTGATCCCGTTCGGCCATTTGAAAATAAGCGAGGAGATGATGGGCTAAACTAATCGGTTGAGCGCGCTGCAGGTGGGTATAACCGGGGATCAGGGTTTCCAGATGGTTTTCGGCGTGATTGACTAAAGCTTGCTGAAAATTGCGAATTTCTTGCCTAATATCATCGATTTGTTGTCTAAGATACAGACGAATATCCGTTCCTACCTGATCATTCCGCGAACGGGCCGTGTGCAGTTTTTTGCCCACATCTCCCACAATCTCGGTTAAACGACGTTCCACGGCAAAATGCACGTCCTCTTGATCGATGCCGGGGTTAAAGTTGCCGGTGCGATATTCTTGACGAATTTGTTCCAATCCAGAGACGAGACTATCTGCTTCTTCGGGGCTGATAATACCCGTATAGGCGAGCATTTTAGCGTGAGCGATCGATCCGGTGAGATCATACTCGATTAATTCGATATCAAAGCCAATACTGGCGTTAAATTCTACGATCGTAGGATGGAGACTACCTTCAAAGCGATCGCTCCAAGTTTTCTTTGCTGTCACTGTTTTCGTTAGATGATTGTGTATAAAGTTAACCAAAATATGCTGGACAATTTTGGGGAATAATCCAGTGCTGATAGCATTACCGCTTCAGGTTAGAAAAATCTCCAACCCTACAAACATAAGAATAGCAAGAATTGCTCGCTCTGGCTGAATACCGATAGGCGAAAAGCTAATAAGAAGTAAAACCTCGAAACAGATAACCGACAACCAAACCGATTAATAAGGCCGATGCTTGCCCAGTTTTGACGAAATTTGAGAAGGATTTCTGGACATTGCCGATGATATCCACGTCTTGATCCGAAATAGTCATCAAGACATTGGTAAGGGGCGAAAAGTCGATCGAGACAGATAGATGATGGAAGATGTCGATCACGATGGGATTCCTCAAAGGCGAAAATCTACAGAACAAGTTAACATGAAAACGACTTTTGTACTCTTGGCGGTGAGTTGGAGAGGAGGTCACTTTCAAGATGATTGAGATTGCTGGTAATAGGATAATAATAAGTTACCCGCTTTTTCTAAATCTTGCCCAAAGGCGATAATTCCTTCTTCATGACCACTCATCACTAAAATTTGTTGCTCCTCTAGACTATCTTCTTGACATAAACGGATAATTTCTGCGGCCATTTCTGGGGTTCCATAGGCGATATTTTCTTGAGTGGTCGGCACTCGATACATTAAATTTTGCCACAGGGGACGATGATGAATATGAATTACCCCATTAATCCGGGGATTCGCTTCATAAATTGCTCCATGGGTGAGAGTTTCCGAAGAAGCGGCAATTGTTCCCCGACAAGTGACCCGATTCTCTCTCCAATCGTAGTCTATAACCGTGGTGTAATGGGATTCATTTAATACCTGGATTCCCCCAGTGTTAGTGCCAGAAATAATGATTTCTTTGTCTATTTTTCCTCGTTGACTCACATTCCCAAAACCGATTCCGTTATCGTATTGACCGATTAATCCCAGTCGATAGAGGCGATTGCGCCAATAATTTAATTCTGCAATCTCTAAGCTTATTAAGGGACGGTCAGGAATCCAAGTACAATCGTATTTAACATAGCCTTCATCAATCATAGATTTTTCTGAAAATATTCGGGATAATTTTGACAAACTTTCTCCACAAAGTCCTGGAGAGGATAGGAAATATTGGCGATATAATTATCTTTAACTACTTGGGAGAATAGGGGTAAAACTTCTGTATCTAAGGCGGGGTTAAATAACTCGATCGGCAGGATTAAATCAGACCCTTCCCGCACATCAATGGTCTCAAAATTATCGGCTACAATTAACCAAAGAGGACGCACCCAAAGAGCCGAACGACTTTCGATCACTTGAATTACTTCTCCGTATAAAGTTCGATTTTTGCAGAATAAACTAACAATTTGATGGGGAGTGAATGTGTTCATAGACAATTCTAGTTTTCCTCGATCAGCTAAGACGCATTTTAATCGCTTATTCTTAGATTAGCCGAATCTTCCCCCAATCTCTTTACTCTTGCCAGAGCCAACAGTAAAGAGTATCTCATCTCCACAAGCAATTTAAATGCGCGGGCAGCTTATCTTTCACTGGTTACTGAAAAAAGCTTGCCACTTGCCGATCCCTTGCCAGATCGGGAAAAAACGGCTCTTCTAGGTTGTGTGTGATAAGTTTAACTTACATTATGATTGATCGATCTTTGTGTCCTTTGTGTCTTTGTGGTTCGTTCCACCCCCTCTCTAGGAGGAATGTATCTTAGAATACATTTTACCCACCAAATCCAAGAGAGCCAAAAAACTCCGTTAGAATACGGAAAGCCGTTTACAAAACGATACAAAATCATGACCGTTGCTTACCCTCGTAAATTCAAGAAGACGATGAGCGCTCGCGACATCATGAAGCGTGTCATTAGCGATCGCGAAATTCATCTTGTCACCCTCAACCGCTACCGCTACAACGAACAACGTAGCTGTAAAGACCTGACCGAACTGATCGAAACCTTAGACGGACAACCGAAAGAACTGATCCAGGACCTTTCCCACCACGTCGCCGATGAGGCCCGCCATGCCTACTGGTTAACCGATTTATTAATCGAATTGGGGGCCGATGTGGGGAAACCGCCGGGGTTGTCCTATATCGATGAATTTGAACGTCTTCTCGATCAAGATCAATTCCAAGGCGAAGAACAAAGGGAAGATGGACTGATTGCGGCCCTAGCGGCAATTAACGTCACGGAAAAACGGGGATGCGAATACTTTGCCGCCCATATCTATGCCCTCAAGGAAGGGGAACAAACCCCAGAAAATCTGAAAATTCAGGAAACGATCGCCAAAATCTTCCCTGAAGAAGCGGGTCATGTGCGTTGGGGTAATCGTTGGTTAGCCAAAATTGCCCAAAAAAGCCCCGAACATCGGCAAAAAGTCGAAAAAGCTAAGGTCAAATACTCGGCGATCGAACAGGCCGCCTATGAATCGGGTATGGATATCACTCTGGGGGCAGAATTACGCCGCGTCGGTCATTTAATGGAAATCGCCGCCACTATGCCGCTCTGGGAACGTCCTCAATATCTGATGGAACGTTTACCCCAAACCCTTCTCGACCCGAAATTGCAATTATTCCGGGTAGAAGCGGCTCAAAAAGCCTGGAATCGTGATCCACAAATGTTTATGGAACGCTTTTTACCGATGTTTTTTAATGCGGACGGCAATATCGGCAAAAAAGAGAAAGTCAACTAATTTAACCTTGATTTTCAGGGGCAATCGTTCAGCGATCGCCGAAGAAATGTTCATCGAGGATCGAGAAAATCGGCTATTGTTTTAAATAGGGGTGAGTTCTCGGCTTTAGGGCCGGAGAAACACCACTTTTTTACTGTTTATTTTGGCTTTTCTCTTTTGGATTATGCGTCTTTTAGCTGCCTTCGATCGCTATCCCGATAGTGTATCTTTAACCCTAGAACCAGTAGCCACCGACTCG
>NZ_JADEXI010000881.1:0-1345 GCF_015207185.1 Microcystis sp. LEGE 08355
TTTACGGGGAGTAAAAGTGGTTGGAGAATTATTAACGGAAGAATTCTATGGCATTGCTTTACCCAAAAATTCCCCCTATCTACAATTAATTAATGATGCTCTCGGTCGAGTCATAGAAAGTGGTCGGTACGATGCTATTTTTCGGCAATGGTTTGGAGAAAAACCGCCAGAATTACCCTTAGTTGCCCCAGCTTTAAAGAATTTACAGGAATCGAGGTTTAACTGGGGAGAATTATTCTATAACCTGATTGTGAAAGGGGTTCCCTGGACAATTCTGTTAACGGTTCTGTCTTTTCTTTTCGGGTTAATCGGTGGAACTTTAGTGGCTATTGCCCTGATTTCTCCCTACAAATGGTTAAAAATAATTTGCCGCATCTATGTGGATTTCTTTCGGGGAACACCGATGCTGGTGCAATTATTCTTGATCTATTTTGGTTTGCCCGGGGTGTTCCGAGAAATTGGCTTAAATATCGACTTAGATCGTTTACCAGCAGCCCTATTTGCCCTAAGTTTAAATGTGGCGGCCTATTTAGCTGAAATTATGCGCGGCGGTATTCAATCGATCGATAATGGTCAATGGGAAGCTTGTTCTAGTCTAGGAATGTCCCCGGTGCAAACCATGCGCGAGGTGATTTTTCCCCAAGCTTTTCGCCGGATGTTGCCACCCTTGGGGAATGAATTTATTACCCTAATTAAAGATACCAGTTTAGCGGCAGTAATCGGTTTTGAAGAATTATTCCGGCAAGGTCAATTAATGGTAGCCACTACCTATAAAGCTTTCGAGATTTATATCGCCGTTGCTTTGGTTTATTTGGTTTTAACTACCCTTTCCTCTGTGGTATTTAAGCGCTTAGAGATTTATATGGATCCCCTACATAAATCTAAACAGGAACAGAAAGCTTAGGGGCAACAGAATCGTAGAGATTATGGCGAAAAACGGACGATATCGTTTGGAGAACTTGAAAAACAGGTCTATTGCCTTGTATATACCTTAAGAGGCAAATCGTGTCGATTAATTAGTGCTAGGAGGGCAATTGACATCCTCGCCGCCGTAAAACGGACGGCGATTCCCAAACCTCACGATTTAGGTTTCTGCTTCTTTCCCTTGCGGGGTTCCGCACCTGCCTTAACAGATTTACTCTGCTCTGGTCTTATGGTCGCTCTACAGACTGACACCGCAAGCCCTGCGGCCAAAATGTTTTTACTAGCGTTAACATCTCGGTCATGGTGAGTCCCACAGTCTGGACAATCCCACTCTCGAATATTTAACGGCATTTTCAAGGGCAATATACCCGCAATTACTACACCTTTTAGAACTAGGAAACCATCTATCTACTGTCTCTAA
>NZ_JADEXI010000882.1:0-1340 GCF_015207185.1 Microcystis sp. LEGE 08355
AGGCATTAGTCTCTGGCAATGGTTATTTCAAGCATCAATTGGTCAAAGTTTCGCCCAAAGTCAGGGAATCGCTCTCGGCAAAAATCAGCCCCTGCGAATTCGCTTGGAATGTCGCAACCCCTATTTAATTCTGCTGCCCTGGGAAATTATGCAGCAAGCGGGTAAACAGGCCATATCTCTGCATCCGAATATACTCTTTAGCCGCACCACCAGCGATGTGGACCCACTGCCACCGATAAAATCGAGTAATAGTCTCAATATTCTCTTAGTTATCGGCGAAAAACAGATTAAAACCACCGCTAGTTCCCTCAACCTCACCGCCATTAATACCGGTGGAGAAACTAATTCCGACCAGGCACTGGAATCCGAGGCCGCCAATCTCATCCGGGCCATCTCCCCTGGGGGCAGTGGTTCCCTCCAGAATTTGGGAGTGAAAGTCAAAGTCGATACCTTAATTCGACCGGGGTCCGAAGAACTGACCAAGGCCTTGGATACGGGTAAATATCAAGCTTTTTTCTACGCCGGCCACGGAATCGCCGCCCCCAATGGCGGTTCCCTATTTCTGCGGCCGGGGGAACAGCTAAACGGGACGGAGTTAGCCCAAGCTTTGGTGAGAAATCAGGTTATTTTAACGGTTTTTAATGCCTGTTGGGGTGCTTATCCCGCTAAATCGGGTCAGGAGATGAGCCCCCGCAGCAGTCTGGCGGAAGTCTTGATTCACCATGGCGTTCCCGCAGTTTTGGCCATGCGAGATGCGATCGCTGATCGAGAGGCCTTGAGTTTTATCGAAGTTTTTACCCGCACCCTCTTCGGGTTCAAAGACAAAGAAGCGCAGATGTCCAAGTTGTTTCCCGGTCCGAGAGTCCCTATTGATCAGGCCGTTCGCATCGCCAGGCAGCAATTATTAACCCTCTACAAGTACAATCAACCCGCTTGGACTTTGCCGATTCTCTATATGCACCCAGAATTCGACGGGCAATTGCTGCAAACCCTTGATGAGACTCAATCACCGACGGTTATGCCCAATGTCTCCGGAACCATGCCCGCCGCTTTCTTATACTATCTCGATCGTCCCGAAAGAAAATGGTCAATCCGTGATGGTGGCATGAATATAGGACGGGACATGGAAAATGATCTACAGATTACTGAAAAATGGGTTAGTAAAAACCATTGTCGGATCATTTGCCGTAAAAAACCCGATGATTCAGACTATCAATACTTTCTCGAAGATTTCTCCCGTTTTGGTACTTTTATCTATCAAGATGGCCACTGGAAACAGGTACATAACCAAGAAGTTCCCCTAGAGTCCGGTTTACAGATTCGCTTCGGCAGTCACCAAG
>NZ_JADEXI010000883.1:0-1331 GCF_015207185.1 Microcystis sp. LEGE 08355
GAAACCCAACACTTTTAAATAATTGGGTTGGGTTTCGTTCCTCAACCCAACCTACGGCTGAATATTGCTTTAAGGCAGAGCCTTATATATTGTGTTTCAAGGCAGAGCCTTGAAACAAGGGTAAAAAAAATCGACCCGCCTAAGGGCGGGAGACAAAGGGCAAAAGAGCAAAAGAACAAAGGGTTAAAGTCCTGGGGAGACACACGCAACCCGAAAACCGTTGCCGTCGTAGCCGTCGTCGGGGAGGTCCCTGCCGCGGAGGGCAGAACGACAGTCATTAGGGATGACGTACCAAGAACCGCCGCGCAGACACTTGGGATGAGAACGATTATCATTATTGATAGTCCACGCAGATCCATCCTTTGGCGCTCCGATATAGTTATCGTGCGAATCGTCTTCGCACCACTCCCAAACATTGCCAATCATGTCATGGAGTCCCCAAGCATTGGGCTTTTTCTGGCCCACAGGATGAGTTTGGTTGCTGTTTGCGATTAGGCGTTTTTGATACTTATCCCAATCCATGCCAACTTCCTGCCAGATCCGAGCCGCATCAATCACTTGTTTGCCGCTATTGTTTCCATACCACCCATAGTCCCCTAATTTACTCGCATCATCACCAAAATAATAGCGAGTAGTAGTTCCCGCACGACAAGCATATTCCCATTCCGCTTCTGTGGGGAGACGATAGGTTTTCCCTGTTATTTGACTCAATTTCTGGCAAAAAGCTTGAGCATCGTTCCAACTAACCTTTTCTACCGGATTTTGGGGATTGTTTTGAAACTTAGAGGGATTTGTTCCCATTACGGCTTCATATTGTGCCTGAGTCACAGGATATTTGCCAATCGCAAAACTGTTGACTTTAACTTGGTGTGGAGGCTTTTCCCAATCCCTAGCATCAGAATCACTGTCAGCAGATCCCATAAGAAATTGACCTGCTGGTAAGCTCACCATCTCCATTGTGACTCGATTGGGTAGGTTTTCGGTAAATGAAGTTTTATTGCCTAGTGCTGTCTCTGGTTGAGCAGATTTAGATGGAATCATCCAATCTGATGGAGAAGAAGGAGTTTTATTGTCTAGGGGTGTCTTTTGTTGAGGAGGGGGAGGAATAGGAGAGTCACCGACGACGGAGGTGATAAAATTCCCGACTCTCTCGATTACATGGTTATTGATGCGTTGAATGGCGGTTTCCAGTTCGATTTCCTCATCGGGGATTTCCACGTCTGTCCATTGCCATCCTTCCTGCTCGGCTCGCTCTAATGCGATCGCTAAACGGCCGCGCTTTTCTTCGCTGGTGACGAGGAAATTGAGCAAACTAGCCGATAGATTCTCGT
>NZ_JADEXI010000884.1:0-1323 GCF_015207185.1 Microcystis sp. LEGE 08355
CTGTGACAGAGTAACGATGATTTTTTCAGTTAAACAACTCTCAAAAATTTCTCCTGTGCCATTTTTTACTCCCTCTGCTAAAAGGTTATAAACCTGTAATTTAGCTCTAATTTTTCCTGCCACAGTTAGATTGACAATGCGCTCAATTAGTGCATTATAAGTTTCGTTGAAGTTATCTCTATTTTCTGTCATAGGGGGTTTTTCAGTTATCAGTAAACAGTAATTAGGGAGCGGTAAACAGTAAACAGTGAACCGAAAACTCAGATCTGATCACCGAGTCACTGATCACCGATAAGGCTGATATTTGGGAGAATTGTCTAGAAATCATGACAAAAGTTCTTTAATGGTTGAGCAGGCACGAGATAAGATAATCTATGTATAGAATTTAACAAAAAATCTGGTTAACGGACATTGATCAAGTCGATAGCACAGTGTCAAACGAGTTCTTTTCCCGCTCAGGTATGGCAATTAGATCACGGCTTAACCGTAATTCATCAGTATTTACCCGTGACTCCTGTGGTGGTAGTAGATGTGTGGGTGAAAGCAGGTGCGATCGCTGAACCCGATCCATGGTTAGGTATGGCCCATTTTCTCGAACACATGATCTTTAAGGGAACAAAAAAACTTCCCCCCGGACTCTTTGACTATTTAATCGAAAATTGTGGCGGAATGACCAACGCTGCCACCAGTCACGATTACGCACACTTCTATCTCACCACCAGTGTGGACCAAATTGAACATACCCTACCCCATCTGGCCGAAATTCTCCTCCATGCTGAGATTGACGATGAGGAATTCTATCGGGAAAAAGATGTAGTTTTAGAAGAATTACGCGCCTGTTATGATGATCCCGATTGGATTGCCTACCAAACCCTCTGCGGAAGTATCTATCAAAACCATCCCTACGGACGCTCTATTCTAGGTGATCAACCCTGTTTAGAGCAATTAACCCCCAATCAAATGCGCTGTTTCCATCGCACCTATTATCAACCGGAAAATATGTGTGTGGCGATTATCGGGGGAATTGAACCCCAAGCAGCTTTAGAAATTATCCGGCAATCTTTTCGGGAATTTCCCGTCCCCTCGGAATCCCCTGCGAATCTAGTGGCTGCCGAACCCCCCCTGATCGAAATTCGTCGTTCCCAAGTATATTTACCCCACCTAGAACATTCTCGTCTCTTGATGGGATGGACTGGACCAGGATGCGATCGCCTAGAAGATGCCTTTGGATTAGACTTGCTTTCGGTAATTCTTGCTGGGGGACGCTGTTCGCGGTTAGTGCGACAGCTGCGGGAAGAAGCGCAAATCGTCCTCGATATTAAC
>NZ_JADEXI010000885.1:0-1314 GCF_015207185.1 Microcystis sp. LEGE 08355
CTTTGCCAGTTTGCCCGATGTGGCCGCCGTGGTTAACATTGGCGAACAAACGGTAGATTGTCTCTTAAGTCGAGTTGGTAGCGAAGAAACTGGCAATTATCAGTTATTATCTGCCAATGGCTCCCTAATTATCGGTAGTTTAGGGGCGGCCAACGAAGCAATTAAATCGGGGATCAAACGACTGCAATCGCAACTAGAAACCCTGCTGGCCTGCAAATTGTGGCACTTGTTGATCAATCAAGAATCCTCCGGTTTAGCCGTCATTGTCACCCTAGAAAGCCTCGATCAAACCTATATCTCCACTGTACAAACCCAAAAAATCCCGGGTAGCAAGGGGAATAATACCGCTAAAAATGACTTAATTCTGCCCGTCGGGACAGAAATTCGCTATCAAATCGAGAATCAAGAAGAACAACCCCTCTACGCAATGATCCTTGTCCTCAACAGCGATCGCCAACCGCTTTTATACTGTTCCCGTTCAGAAAACCCCGATAATTTCAGCAATTCTAGCCCATTAGCCCCCTTTGTCGTGGCGGACAAAACCAAGGCCACCATCCCCAATTCAACCCTAGGGCATTGGAAAATTAGTCAACCCAAGGGCATCAGAGAGAATATACTGATCCTCAGTCGCCATCCTTTCCCGAACACCTTGACCCTTCTCAATGCCACTCAAAGCCTCAAGGGAGAAGCAACCCAACTGCTCACCCTGACTAACCCCCTAGAAATAGCCAGAGCTTTCTGGAGCGATCTAAAATTAGATTCAGGCTTAAAAATGGATAATTCTGGCAGTGTAATTGATGAATACGCCTTTGATCTGGGAACTTGGTCAGGTTTCCGGTTTATTTATCAAGTTATGGACTAAATCGATAGAATAATTCTTATGGAATCCTTGAAAAGAAAAGGTTAAAATCCTAACACAGCTACCCCTAAATTTCCCGATGAATCTTCTGCCCCGGACCACCCAAAGCCGCCTCAAAAAAATTCCACAAATTCCCAGTGTTTGGGAAGGAGATCGTCGTGCTTTATCCTTATCCGAGAGAATGCCCCGGGCCACCCTAGAACCAAATCAAGAAAGCGGCGGCGAGTGCGTGATCTGGGTGGATGGTAGCGAGGGCTGTGTACGCGCTATGGAAGTAGTTTCCCCCGAAACCGGGCCCGAAGCCATGGTGAGAACCTTAATCCGCGCCATCGAAACACCCCAAAATCCCGCCCGGCCAGCCAGACCGAAAAAAATTATCGTCCGCGATCGAGAAACACAGTTTTTTCTGCGCGGGGTACTGCAAGATCTCGATATCACCATCGATTATGTCCCCA
>NZ_JADEXI010000886.1:0-1312 GCF_015207185.1 Microcystis sp. LEGE 08355
TTATACCATTTTTCTTTATTCTTGGCAGGTATCTTACCCCCCCTTGCCCCCCCGACATCGGGGGGGTGGGGGGTTAGGGGTGAGGGCGATTAACCATCTCTGCCATTACTTTAGAAAAATGGTATTACGATTCAAGCCTGCGGCTGTGGTAAGTCTTGGCGATTTTTTTTGGCCAAAACCCTTGACAAAATCGGAGACTTGACATATACTTTTTGTATAATGGGAATCCGTGCCTGCCTGCAAACCCTTCATTTTTAGGCTAGATACCCTCAATGTTAGGATAATTGCCCATGTCAGGACAAGCAAGCAATAAACCACTTTTTTCTCAACACTATCTTGAGCATCGGCTGCCAGATTCTCCGGAATGGCAAGAGGATGTATCCGTGGCATTTTCCCGCTTAGAGAGTCTTTATCAACAAAAAAAGGCGATTTTGCCGACTCTTAACGAAGCGCAAACGGAAGCAGAATTAATACAACCGATTCTAGAAATTCTCGGTTTTAGTTATATACCGCAGGTAAGCAGTAGGGGAAAAGGAAGGTCAGAAAGGCCAGATTATGCCCTATTTGCCACAGAAAATGACCGTTATCAAGCCTATGCTCTCCAGAATAATGAAAGAGCCTTTTATAGTCAAGTTTTAGCGATCGCTGAGGCCAAATACTGGCAACGTTCTCTTAGTGACGTTTCTAAGAACGATCAGCGAGATAT
The DNA here is from genome assembly GCF_015207185.1 of Microcystis sp. LEGE 08355. Lineage (NCBI taxonomy): Bacteria > Bacillati > Cyanobacteriota > Cyanophyceae > Chroococcales > Microcystaceae > Microcystis > Microcystis sp. LEGE 08355. The sequence continues at coordinate 707 of NZ_JADEXI010000886.1, forward strand.
CTGGAAAAATAGTAATCCTTCCTTTCAGATCACCAATTATCTGACGGGGACGGGAGTAGATTGGGGTATTCTCACCAATGGTCGAGAATGGCGCTTATATTACCGTCAAGCGTCCTCCACAGCCACGGAATTTTATCCAGTGGACTTGATGGAACTATTAGAAGGGGGAGACCGGCAAAAATTTCGGTATTTCTGGTTATTTTTCCGTCAAGAGGCTTTTATTAAGGATATTCACGGTCAGAATTTCCTTGAACGGATCCGGGAGGGAAGTACCACCTATGCCACCAGAGTGGGTAACGAGCTAAAAGAGTTAGTCTTCGATCGCATTTTTCCCGATATTTCTAAGGGTTTTGTATCATTAAATACAGACATACAGCCAGATTTATTGTATGAGGCGAGTTTATCCCTGCTGTATAAATTATTATTTCTGCTCTACGCAGAAGCGCGGGACTTGCTGCCGGTGAGGGGAGACTATCGCGATTACCGAAATTTTGGGTTAAAGCCCCGTCCTTTTAGGACGGCTTTTTAAACTATAGCTTGTTAACTTAACTTTTATTGTGCTATACTGATTTTATCTAAGTAACCCGTGCGTAAAATGTTTGTCTT
>NZ_JADEXI010000887.1:0-1311 GCF_015207185.1 Microcystis sp. LEGE 08355
ATGTTCCCAAAAAATATAGAAGAGTTAATGCAAATTAGCCGCTATCGGTTGAAGGATTACATCAAAGGACAAAGAGCGATATCGCTTGCCCTATCTACCTTCTAGCTCGCTTGTCCCCCTCTCAGGTATAGACCTAGTTTCTACACAGAAACCAGAAGAACCATAATAAATCCGTAGGTTGAGTTAAACGAAGTGCAACCCAACACAAAACATGAAGAATAATAGGGGGATGATGTTGGGTTTCCGTTGTCAATCCAACCTTGCAAAATAGGCGTACTGCTACGCAGTGCCTTCGGCATCGCACTTGATATCTTAATAGCTAAATTGCTTGTTTGCCAAATTCAGGAACAACCAGGTTGACTTCCTTCGAGTTGTAACCAAATGCTTCTACCTGAGACTTGATCAAATCAAGAGCATCATAATAAGCAAGGCTTTGTCCTTTATAAAAAGAAGAGTCCTCTCCTTTTAGATCAGCTTCGTTAATTTTTGCTAGGGATTCATTATACTTTTCTTTGAGAAGAAGTGCATGATCTTTGATAAAGTTAACAGATTCTGTATTCATAAATTTGCTTATTTATCGATTCAATTCCTTTTCGGATTTGAGAGTCCGGCTTTTTGGCATATTCGTTATAGAATCCAGAGTGCTTACCCCCTTGTTTGGCAATATTATATGGGTCATTCACATTAGTCACATCATCCACTTTATCAACAGCCTTAGTGGCTACCAACTGTTGATTCTTCATTATTATACCTCTCCAGAAAAGATTTTTGATAAGCTCTTAGTAAAGGCTTCATCTCTTATTTTGACAATTATTATTATTGGAGAGGTCTATTTAGCAGGGTCAGTCCACACTCACCTGCATCAATATAGGAGCGAACAAACTCTATCTGAGTTTCTTGCATCACTTCTCTAGTAAGACGATTTTGCCTAATTGAGTTTTCCGTAAGTTTTAGGGGAATTGTTGGGTTTCCTTGCGTCAACCCAACCTTGTATATTGAGAGAGGTGGTGTACCGTCCCAACCTTGGTCGGAAAAGACCGCTTCGTAGCAAGGGTCACCACCATAATCTCCCTGACAAAACTCGAACAGTCGCCGGGGTCGTGGCGAAAACAATCAATAGATCTCTTGCATAAGTCTAGACAAAATAGGATAAAATAGTCCAAGAGTTAAGATTGAAAGATGAATTACGAACAAGTAAAAACTTTAAAGCCAACAGAGTTCAAACGCTTGTGTGGCGTGTATCCAGATACATTTAAGGATATGGTAACAGTCCTAAAGGCAGAAAAAGTTTGGCAAAAAAAGACAGGTAGA
>NZ_JADEXI010000888.1:0-1310 GCF_015207185.1 Microcystis sp. LEGE 08355
TTATCTCTGGAGTGAAGAGTTAGGATTATATTTAGGCATATTTGACCGGAAACTGCGTTATTTTACCGTCGATGGTCAATTGGTTCCCACTCCCCAAGAAGCTGAATTACAGCAAAGACAAGCAAAGGAACAGATTCTTTTAGAAAGGGAACAGATTCTTTTAGAAAAGGAACAGGAACGACAGGCAAAAGAACAGGCTCTTTTAGAAAAAGAACAGGCTCTTTTAGAAAAAGAACAAGAACGACAAGCTAAGGAAAAATTAGCGGCAAAATTACGAGAATTAGGCATCAATCCCCAGACAATTTAGCCAGTTAAAATTCCCCATTCCTAATTCCTAATTGATAATTTCTCATAGCTGTTATAATTAGAGCAATGTCCCAGCCAGGGGAAAAACTATGACAACTCTCGACATTTTACCAGAAGTCACCTGTCCCCCCACCGATTTATGGAGTGATGAACCACCCTTGGAAAGTGATTTACACCTGCAACAGATCATAATTCTTCTCAGTTGTCTAGAATTATTATGGCAAGAGAAAAACGATTACTACGCTTCTGGTAATCTGACTATCTACTATAACGAAGAACAACTGAAAAAGCGCGATTTCTGTGGTCCTGATTTTTTTGTGGTTTTAGATACAGAAAAACGTCCCCGCAAAAGTTGGGTGGTTTGGGGAGAACAGGGAAAATATCCCAATGTAATCGTCGAGATTCTCTCCGATTCTACGGCCAATATTGACCGAACTAAAAAGAAAATTCTCTACCAAAATACTTTTCGCACTCCTAATTATTTTTGGTTCGATCCTAATACCTTAGAATGGCAGGGATTTAGACTAATTGAGGGACAATATCAAGCTATTTCTGCCAATGAGCAGGGTTATCTCTGGAGTGAAGAGTTAGGATTATATTTAGGCATATTTGACCGGAAACTGCGTTATTTTACCGTCGATGGTCAATTGGTTCCCACTCCCCAAGAAGCTGAATTACAGCAAAGACAAGCAAAGAAACAGATTCTTTTAGAAAAGGAACAGATTCTTTTAGAAAAGGAACAGATTCTTTCAGAAAAGGAACAAGAACGACAGGCAAAGGAACAGGCTCTTTTAGAAAAAGAACAGGCTCTTTTAGAAAAAGAACAAGAACGACAAGCTAAGGAACAGTTCCTTTTAGAAAAGGAACAGATTCTTTCAGAAAAGGAACAGGAACGACAGGCAAAAGAACAGGCTCTTTTAGAAAAAGAACAGGCTCTTTTAGAAAAAGAACAAGAACGACAAGCTAAGGAAAAATTAGCGGCAAAATTACGAGAATTAGGCATC
>NZ_JADEXI010000889.1:0-1306 GCF_015207185.1 Microcystis sp. LEGE 08355
TTGTTCGGGTGTGGGGTAAAATCGGTAGCGATAGCTTTTCCATACCTCACATTTTAGCATATATTTCGTAAATGGGCTAATATTTAACGGTAAAGCCGTCGTAGAACGACGGGGTTTCAGACCCAAATTTTCGATGATCCCCCCTTGCCCCCCTTAAAAAAGGGGGGAAAACCAGGAAAGTTCCGTTTTCCAAGCTGGATTGAGGGGGATCAAATTGGCTGACGGCTATATTGACATCCTCATCAACGGCAAATGAAACTAGAAACCACGGCGATTAAACGGATTCTCGATGCTAACCTTGACCGCGCCAGAGAAGGACTGCGAATTATCGAAGAATGGTGTCGTTTTGGCTTAGATAATCCCGATTTAGCCCAAGAATGTAAAGAAATGCGCCATCAATTAGCTAGTTGGCACTCGATCGATCTTAAACGACATCGGGACACGGCCAGCGATATCGGCACAAATTTAAGCCATCCCAGGGAAGAAATCCGGGAGACTGTCGAGGGATTGCTGCAGGCCAATCTCGCTCGCGTACAGGAGGCTTTTCGGGTTTTAGAAGAATACGGTAAACTCTATGATCTGGAGCTAGGGATAGCCTGTAAACAGCTGCGCTATCGGGTTTATCAGCTAGAGAGTAAACTATTAATCTCTCCACCTCTGGAAAAACTGCAAGCATCTCCCCTCTATTTAGTCACTTCTCCTGCCGAAAATCTGCTGGAAATCGTCGAATTAGCCCTAAAAGGGGGGTTAAAATTGGTGCAGTACCGCCATAAAACCGCCGTTGATACCATTCGTTTAGAAGAAGCCGCTAAACTGTGTGAGTTATGCCACCGTTACGATGCTTTGTTTATTATGAACGATCGCGTCGATATTGCTCAGGCCATTCATGCTGATGGTGTTCATCTCGGTCAACAGGATGTACCGATTTCCCTAGCGCGGCAATTTCTCGGCCCAACGGCAATTATCGGCCGGTCCACCACTAATCCCCAAGAGATGGCCAAAGCAATCCAAGAAAAGGCCGATTATGTGGGAGTCGGCCCAGTTTATGCCACCCCCACCAAAGCGGGAAAAACCCCCGCAGGATTGGAATACGTCCGTTATGCGCGGGAAAATTGCCCTTTACCCTGGTTTGCGATCGGTGGTATTGATAGTAGTAACATTAAAGAGGTTTTAGAGGCAGGAGCGCAACAGGTAGCTGTAGTCCGGGCCATCATGGAAGCGCAGCACCCCGATGTGGTGACACAACAATTATTAACCCAATTAAAGTAGGGTGTAGGGTGTGGGGTGTGGGGTGTAGGGTGTAGGG
>NZ_JADEXI010000028.1:0-18201 GCF_015207185.1 Microcystis sp. LEGE 08355
ACCTAATTTTCAGGAAAAAAGTCCCGGAATTTTCGCCCCGATCACTCTCGGCTGGCACTTTTTGAGGTCAAAAAAGTCTAAAAGTCTTATCCAACAAGGTTTTTAGATTTATTCAGCCAACCCTAACTATTACTCAAAAATTTACCCCGATTTAACCAGTTGGTTTTTGAGGACTTTTGCGAAGATTTTTTGAAGACAAAACTAGGTTTTGCTTCCCCCGATAAGCTGGCAACCATCGAGTTAGTGGTGGGTTCAATCCAACGGACTAAATAATTGGGTTGAATACCTAAAAAGACGATTAATACCATTAGGACAAAAGCGGGGATAGTTTCCGATTCCAGGACTTTGGGATAGTAGGCAAGTTTATTATCCAATTTACCAAAACAGGTGCGATTAAGCAGGATAACAAAGTAAACCGCCGTTAAACCGGAAGCGATGATACAGAGAACCGTCTGCACGGGAAAACGGGAAAAACTACCCTGAAAAACGATAAATTCCGCCACAAATCCCACTAATCCGGGTATCCCAGCGCTGGCCATACCGGCGAGAATTAATAGGGCGCTAACCAAGGGTAAACCGCGAATTGGGTTCATTAAACCGTTTAAAACGTCTAAATCTCTGGTTCCAGCTTTGCGTTCGACGATGCCCACCAGATAGAATAAGAGGGCGAGAATGAGACCGTGGCTAATCATCTGCGCGACGGCACCAAGGACGCTTAAACCCGTGCCGGCGGCGGCTGCTACCAGTATATAGCCCATGTGACCGATCGAACTGTAGGCCACCATGCGTTTAATGTCTTTTTGGGCAATAGCACTCAAGGCCCCGTAAATAACGCTAGTAACGCCGACAATTGCCAGTCCGGGGGCGATTAAAGACCAAGTTTCCGGGAATAATTGCAGACCAAAGCGAACTAAGCCATAAGTACCGAGTTTAGCGAGGATACCACCTAATAGAATTGCTGTAGCGGGGGAAGCTTCCGTATAGGCATCCGGTAGCCAAGTATGGAGAGGTACGAGGGGGATTTTGATGCCAAATCCCACTAACAGCAGAGTTAAGAGCAGTAACTGGGTGTTTTGGGAGAAATCGGCGGTGGAGAGGGAGGAATAGTCAAAAGTACCACCGTTGAGGAAACCTATGCCTAAAAATGCCGCTAGGACTAATAACCCAGAGACAGCAGTGTAGAGAAGAAATTTAATCGAAGCATAGCCACGTTTTTCGCCTCCCCAGATAGCAATCATCAGATAAAAGGGGATTAATTCTAGTTCATAGAAAACGATGAACAGCAGCAGGTTTTTGGCCATTAATGCCCCAGAAACCCCGGCGTTAATCAGGAGGATTAGGATGTAATAAAGTCGGGGACGCTCTATTTTTTCTTCGCTACTATAGATAGCTATTCCTGTCAAGAAACAGCTTAAAATAATTAACGGTAAGGACAAACCATCGACTCCGAGGTTATAACTTAAACCGATTGGTTTTGCCCATTCGCGGTATTCAGAAAATTGAAAGCCATTGCTGGTTAAGTTATATTGGGTCAGCAGATATAAAGACCACAAGAAGACGGCGGCAACAAAAAAGAGGGTAATTTGACGTAATTTTGCTGGGGCGAATTTATCGGGGAAAAGACCGACGATAATTGCTCCAATTATTGGCAACCAAAGCAGGGTACTGAGCATATTGGTATCGATCGAATTTATAATGACTGGGATGAGAAAACGATTAGCCAACCGACACGATGACTAATCGGGAATTGACTAGATTAAATTCACTTTGCCGGTATCGAGATCGTAGTAGGCTCCAACAATTTTTAATTGTTTTTTATCTACTAAATCACCCATGACTGGGGATTTGCCCAATTTCTCTACTTGATAGACAACATTGGATTTAATGGCTCGCTCAAGTTTGTTGGAACCGGGTTGTTTTTCGGCCCGATCAACTCCCACCTGTAGGCCATCGATTAAACGACCGATTTGTCCGGGGAAACGACCGCCTTCAATGGTGGCTTTTACCGCTCCACAACGAGAATGACCAAGGACAACAATTACCTTGGCTCCTAACACCAACGTGCCGAATTCAAGGCTACCAATTTCTTCGGAAGTGGCTAAATTTCCCGCTACCCGACAAACAAATAGATCTCCTAATCCGCGATCAAAAACGATTTCTGCCGGCACGCGAGAATCGGCACAGCCCAAAATTGCCGCAAAAGGGGCTTGACTTTCGGCCACTTCTGTGAGTCGCCCTTGATCGCGGTTAGGACTTTTTTGTCTTCGTTCCCAGAAACGTTGATTGCCTTCCATGAGCATAGTTAAAGCTTGGTCTGGGTTCAATCCTTTATATTGAGCCGTTAGCCATGGCTGGGAATTAACGGCGGTTTGGGCGTTAGTTTTGGACAACTGAGAACCCAAAACAGAGGCGGCTAGACTGGTTCCCAAAAAACCACCCCCATAACGGATTAATTGGCGACGAGAGGTGTTGAACATAGGTAATTGTTTCCATTAATCAGGACAAATCCTATTGTCAGGGCCGGGGATGCTAAAGAAAAGCCTAAGTTATCAAATCTTTAACTGAAAACTAGAGAAATTTGTGATAGTAGGGGCCAGCAGATGATAATACCAATCAAAGCCACCCCCAAAATAATCGACAGAAAGTAAAATTGGGTCTGTCCCGAGACGTTATATTTCAAACTCTGACCACCAAAAACCGTGGCTAATCCCACCAGATTAACTATCCCATCCACCAGAAAGGTATCGATCCAGTTAATAATTTGCGAGATTAATCCGACGACAAAAACGATGGTAACTTTATACAATTGGGCTGTATAAAGGTCGTTGGCGAAGAAATCTTGAAGGGCTTTGGGTTGAAAAACGATCGGTTTGGAGATATTTTCATTCAGATAAATATATGCTGCCGGAATTACGCCCGCAGCAGTGGAAAGCACCAAGAGAAAAGCCACTCCCAGATTTAAGTTACTTGGTAATAAATGCCATTGCGCTAATAAAATCGGCAGATGAATGGCGAAACCCATGGTCACAGTCATGGGGATAACTAAGGGCCAAAGAGCTTCCGGAGAGCGCAGGGTCATTGGTTTGATTTTACCGCCAAAGAAAACGCAAAATTCTCTAGTGACACTAAAGGCAGTTAAGGCATTGACCAACAATAGCACTAATAACAGTAAACCACTGACTTCTGCGAGGCGATCGGCCATGCGGGCTAATGCCCAAAAACCACCAAAGGGAGGCAGTGCGACTAAACTAGCGGCACCGACGAGATAACAAATGCCGGAAACGGGACGACGAGACCATAAACCGCCGTATTGGCTTAAATCTTGGCTGATATTATTCCAAACAATGTTACCCACCACCATGACTAACAGGGACATAGCGATCGCATAAGTAAAGAGTAACACTAAAGCGGTTTCCGTTTGTCCGGTGGCCACAGCGATAAAAATCAGTCCCATGTAGGCACTGACGGAATAGGAAAGGGAGCGCTTGACATCGATCTGGGCGATCGCAATTAACCCCGCACCGATGGCAGTAACAGAGCCAACAACGATCATTACTTGTAGGGTTAGGGGCGATAATTGTAGCACCGGCTCTAATTTCACCAATAACCAAGCGCCAGTGGAAACGACGACGGTATTCCGCAGAATTGTCGCCGGCATCGGTCCTTCCATGGCCTCATCTAGCCATAAATGCAGGGGAAATTGAGCGCATTTGCCCATCGGACCTGCAATCAATGCGAAACAGAGTAAATTAGCCACATTGGGGTTTAAATTGGCTGTAGCCGCCCATTCTGCCAATTGGTCAAAGTTCCAGGTTCCCGCCAGGGGTAAAAGGGCCACCACTCCCATCAAGAGGATTAAATCGCCAATCCGTTTGGTTAGAAAAGCGTCCCGCGCCCCCGTTACCACCAGAGATTGATTAAACCAGAAACCAATTAGCAGATAAGTGCCGAGGGTGAGAACTTCTAGCACACAATAGCTGAAAAATAGCGAATTACAGATAACCAGGGCGCACATACCCCCTTCAAAGAGAGCGACGAGAGAATAAAACCTGGCCCAACCCCAATCCATTTCTAGATAGGCGATCGCATATACCTGCGCAGCGAGGTTTAAGCCGGTAATTAGCAATAAAGCCCCGATATTAACGACCGAAATCTGCACATCTAAAGATATGCTTAAATCTGCGGCATTTAGCCAATTAAATGCTATAGATTGCGGCGGACGACCCCAAACGGCGATCAAAGCAAAAAGGCTATGTAAAAAGGCCCAGCAGGTCATGATCAAGTTCAGATAACCGGCCGGTCGCGGGCCAGTTTGCCGGATAATACCGGGAGACCAGGGTAGAGCGAGAAGTGCGCCCGCAAGGGCATAAAGAGGTACCAACCAGATAGTCTGGCTGAAGGACTCGAACATATAACCACCTCAAGAAGAAAAATGATCCTGAATTAAAGTTTAAGGTTTAATGGGTCACTAATAGGCTGTGGCCATTTTTTAACGGGGCATGAATGGGGATGGTTTGACTAGCTTCCAGCAGGTATTTTAAAAAGGCATCGGCAATCACGGAAAGCTGTTTTCCGGCCAGATAACAAACGTACCAATTGCGCTGAATCGGAAAATGTTCCAGGTCGAGGATGGCTAATTCTCCGTTTTCCCCTTCCGAGATGAGAGTATGCTTAGATAGTACCGATATTCCCAAACCGCCAGAAATAGCCTGTTTAATGGCTTCGTTACTGCCTAATTCCAAGCGCACCTTAACTTTAATATCGTGGAGATTAAATAATTTTTGTACCGCTTGGCGGGTTCCAGATCCCGATTCGCGCATAATAAAAGGTTGCTGGTTAAGGGATTCAAGGGGGAGATTTTTCTTACCCACCAATGGATGATCTCGTCGCGCCACCACCACCAGGGGATTTTCGAGGAAAGACTGAGAACAAAGTTCCACTTCTTCCGGCGGTTGACTGAGAATATAGAGGTCATCCTCGTTATTTAACATTCGCTCTTGCAGTTTCTGATGATTAGTCACTTGCAGGGCGATGTCAATACCGGGATACTGTTGACAGAATGCCCCCAGTAATCGCGGTACAAAGTATTTAGCGGTAGTAATTACGCCTAAAGTCAGTTTTCCCTGTCTAGTTCCCTTAATATCGGCCACTTTCATCTGAAAGTTGTCCAATTTATTAAAAATCTCTTGACAGGTGAACAGTAATTCCTGACCCGCTTCGGTTAAAAATAAACGTTTGCCAATTTGCTCGAATAGCGGTAAACCCACGGCTTTTGTGAGTTGTTTGACTTGGGTTGAGACGGTGGGTTGAGTGATAAATAACTCCTCGGCCGCCTTGGTGAAGCTACTGTGTCGAGCGGTAGCCTCGAAAACCCTTAACTGGTGCAGGGTTGCCTGTATCAAGTTCTTATCCTCTTCTCAATAACAACTATTTGTTACAATAAATCCTAACGTTTTTATAGATTCTAGTCAATTAACTTTTTGATAAATATAGACTTTAATAGATATAACCGCCGCTTAAGACCTTTTGTAGCTATCAGCTTTTTTCCCAGTCTCCTTTTTCAGCTTCTTGTCACCCCTTGAGGTTGTCGCCAGCATTTACTCGGGGTGAGGTGATGGGCAGGATCAATGATCGCGGCGGCAAGATAAACTAGGGGATAACCAGACCCTAACCAGCGATCGCGAAATTGCCGAGCTTCTCCAACGGCGAGGGCGAAGAAAACGTCAAATTGTCGGACTTTGTGGAATAATTATTGGAAGTGAACAATTGGACTTTTTGGCAGCAATGATTATAGTAATCGTAGAGATAATCGAGATTAAGCAGCGAGTCTAAACAGGTTTTGAATCTTTTGGGACGGTTATAGGTGGGGATAATAATTGAAAAGTTTGTCAGAGTTTTTCTGGAGTTTTGAATCGGACTTTTTTAGTAAGCTTTAAGCATTTATTTTATGCTTTAATAATAAAAAAACTTGGCAAACTTAATCCATAATTGATGACGAACGAACTTCGGTAAAATCCGTTTACCTAAGCTAATACTAACCTCGGCAAAATTACGGCGAAGTTTAGCAAAGATAGCTCTTTTTTTATGAGTATGATACTGTCCTTCTAGGTTTCTATCTCCATCATATTCAATAAAATCTAACAGGGCATTTCTGCTATTCACCTCATTGAGAGATTCTGTCTGAAAACAACAGATATTTTGAGGATATTTTTCAATTAACTTTTCAATTTTTTCATAGTACATATCCCAATATAATCCCACAGCTTTAGCCTTATCAGACTCGTTAAATTTAGGAAAAGAAGCATCCCAAACTTCATTTTTTTTCCAGGTTTTTCCATTATGTTCATACCAGGGATTATGGTCTTGAGTCCATTGCAAATAACTGTGAATTACCGCTTCTCTTTCTCGTTTCAGGCAAATAAATTTGCTGCGAGGAAATTTTTCAATTAAGAAAGCAACATAGGGAAGAAAATACATCCCAATGTCGCCAAAATATTGGTTTGAATCTGAAAGTTTATCTAGATTTTCTATCCATTTCCAAACATTTTCATGATCATTATACCATTTCAAGGGATGGGCTTGGTAATTAATTGCTCCTTCATGGAGAACTTTAATTCCAGGTTGATTATTTAAAAAATAAGATAAAGAAAGCGATCCACATCTCCCCGTTCCTAAACCAATAATTAATGTTTTACTCATTTTTATTAATCCTTTTTACTTCTGGCTCTGGTGGTTGTTGCTAATATATTTTACAATAAATATCTGCCAGTCATTGACAAGATGACGCAAATATCGCCAAATTTCTCGGTTAAATCTTCCTGTAATATGGAAAAATCCTAGAGGATTTTCTATGATAGTAATCATTGATTTACCCAGATAGATCACAGTTGAATCATAAGCTTGTAATCGCCAAGATAGTTTGATAACATCATAATAGGTATAAAATTTATTTGTTTGGTAATGTTTAGCCAATAACCTAGTAGGTAATTTTTGCCTAACAGCCGGATCCGTAAAAATAATTTCTCTAGCTTTGTCCCAATTTTTCACCAGTTCAGAAATTGGTATTTTTGTTTTATTAGTCTGATGACGACGAATTTCAATAATCGGATCTTCGCCGATAAATACAAAAAGACCTTTAGCAGCTAACCGACACCAGAATAACCAATCTTCGCCAATGGTTAAATGAGTTAAAAAGTCTTCTGAAGTTAAAAAACTTCGTCTAATACAAACTGCTCCCATAGAAAATATACCTCGTTCAATAATGCGAGTAAACAGATCAATTGGAGTTAGTTCTTCCACAATGGAATTAGGTTGAAATATCCTATTATTATTTAGATCAACTTCGACAATATTTCCATAGGAAGCAACAGCTTCTGTCCAGGATTCTAAAGCTAAGTATAATCTTTCTAAGGCATTAGGTTTAGGGCGATCATCTGCATCTAAAAAATAAATATATTTTCCTTGAGAATGTATAAATCCTCTGTGTCTTGCTAATGCAGAACCACTATTTTCTTGCACGATCAATTTAATTCTGTTATCTTTTAGTATCAATTCTTCAATGATAGCTTGAGTATTATCGGTTGAACCATCATTGACAATAATCATTTCCCAGCGACTAAAGGATTGTTTTAGAATGCTATTAATCGCCTCTTCAATGTATAGTTCGCTATTATAAGCGGGAATAATTACAGAGACTTCTTTTTCTTGCATAAAAATTACCAATCATAATTATAAAACAATGGTGATTTAGATAAGTAGGTGGGTGGAATTAAATATAAAATGAACGTAGGTTGGGCTACCGCTAACCCATCCTACAAATAATTGTGCCTACCTACTTAAATCACCAAATATGATACCATTATAAGTAGGTAGATGTTAAAAACTTTCAGATACCCCCCTGATTAAGGGGGGATTAAGGGGGGATCGAACCCAAAATCTATCTTCAATTTAATTATAACTAGCTACTTAACCGTATAAAACAATATCCCCCCGAGCAAAAATGAAAGCTCAAGAAGTACAACCAACACATCTAAATAATTATTATCCTATGGGTGACTTATTATCCATCAAAGGTTGGCTCGATTTAGCCATAAGTTTAGGAAGAAAAACTTTCCCTAAATTTCTCCGCCATTGGTTGTGGGAGAAAATGGGCAGACAATTGTATTATCATTCCTTAAAAAAAAACATCCACCAGCAAGAATATTATGGTAATCCTCTCAATATTGTTCAAGGGATTAATTGGATTAAATGGAGATTTCCTGAAATCAACACAAGCGATATTCAAGAGATAACTGAAAAACCAATTTTTATATTTTCTGCTGGTATGCGTTCTGGTTCAACTTGGATTCAGCGATGGATGATGAGTTCATCAGAAACTGTCATTTGGGGCGAACCCTACGCTCGTTCATTTATTATTCAGAATATGGCTAAACAAATCGAGCCATTTTCCCAAGATTTTCCCAAAAAAGACTTCATATATCGTCAAAAATTTGAAGATATTAGTAATCAATGGGTTGCTAATTTGTATCCAGATTTAAGTTTTTTTCAACAAGCTCATCGTCTTTTTTTTATTAATCTTTTTGCTATCCCTGCTAGGCAAAAAGGCGCAAAACGTTGGGGCATAAAAGAAGTCCGGTTAACGGGAGACCATGCAGTTTACTTACAATGGCTGTTTCCTGAATCAAAATTTATTTTTTTAATAAGAAATCCCTATCATTCTTATCAATCTTATAAAATTTTTACCTATCTTGATCAACAACAGATGACTACTGAAAACTTTGGATATATTTGGAGAAACTTAAGCGAAAGCTATGTTTTGTATCATGAAAAACTGAATGCTAAACTCTTAAAATATGAAGATGTAGTTAAGGGAAATTTTGAGTTAAAAGAATTAGCATCTTATTTAGAAATTGACTTAAAAGCTCCCAATCAATTAATAAAAATTGCTAATAAAGATGATTTACCTAAAATTGATCAATTGACAAAAATCACTCTAGATGAAATTAACATTCTTAAAAATATTGTTAATCCCTTAGCGGAACAACTGGGATATTATCCCGAAGATCAATTATAATTAGGAGCTAAACATGGAGGATCAAAATTTAGTTTCAGTCATAATTATTTTTTGGAACGAAGAAAAATTTATTACCGAAGCCATCGCTAGTGTTTTTGCTCAGAATTACGAACATTGGGAACTTTTATTAGTTGATGATGGCTCAACAGATAATAGTAGCGATATTGCCTTAAATTATGCTCGGAAAAATCCTCAAAAAGTCTATTATATTGAACATCCCCATCATGAAAATTGCGGTATGAGTGCGTCTCGTAATTTAGGAATTGAACAGGCTAAGGGTGAGTTTATTGCTTTTTTAGATGCGGATGATATTTGGCTACCTCATAAATTAACAGAGCAACTTGCTATTTTTGCATCTTATCCAGAAGTAGCAATGGTTTATGGATGGGTGCAATTTTGGCATAGTTGGACGGGAAAAATAGAAGATATAAACCGAGATTATTTTGTATCTTTAGGAATAGAATCAAATACTATTATTTACCCTCCTAATTTATTACCTATTTTATGGAAACAAGGAAAACAAAAACCCATTCCTAGTAATGTTATGCTACGCCGTGAAGTATTAATTAAAGTAGGAAAATCTGCAGCACAGTTTCGGGGTTGGGCTGAAGATACGGTGCTTTTTACAAAAATTGGTTTAAATTTCCCAATTTATGTTTCTCAAAGTTGCTGGATTAAACATCGAGAAAAGCCAAGTGATGCTCATTTTATCGCTATAAAATATCATCAAAGATATTGGGAAAATCGAGCTTATTTGGACTGGACAGAACAATATTTTATTGCTCAAGGAATGAGAGATAGTCAGATTTGGAAAGAATTTAAAAAGGTCAGATTTTTGTATGATAATTATTTTTTACATTATTTATTTCAAGGATATTTCAGAGATTTATTTATGAATATCGGAAGAAAAACTTTACCTAAAGTGATTAGAGATTGGCTATGGATACACATAGGCAAAAACGCTAAGTAATATACCTATTTTTGTTCTGTACAGAATGACAACTAATAATTTCTGCCAAAATTTTAGCACCTTCTTTCCAAGTAGGAATATTTTGATGATTTTGATTAACAAAAGATTGACTTAAACCTGTTAAAATTCCTTGTCTAATACCTAATTCTGTTGGCTGAATATAGATAACATCAGAGCCACCTGCTTCCCTTAATTCAGGAATATCAGTTGTCACCACTTTGGTCCCACAAGCTCTCGCTTCTAATACAGGTATGCCAAATCCTTCATGAATAGAAGGAAAAACAAATAAATCAGCACCACTATAAAGGGCGGGTAATTGTTCATCTGGAACGTAACCAAGAACCATTATATCATTTTTTCCCTCATTAGCAATCAAGGTTTCTATCCCTTCATATTTCCACCCCTTTTTTCCGACTAAAACCAGTTTATGATCAGGAATTAAACCTTCTTTTTTCAGATTAATAAAAGTTTTAAATAATAATTCGACATTTTTTCTAGGTTCCCAAGTAGCTACATTCAAAAGATAGGGACTAGAAATTTGATAATTTTCTAATTCACTCTTGACTATATCCCTTGATAAAGGTTTAAATATCTCACTAACTCCGGGTTGAATAATAATAGAATTACGACCAGTATAATTGAATAGTTGCCTATCGGTTTCTTGAGAGTTTGTAATTATGGTATTGGCTCGTTTTACATCATTTTTAAGAAATAGGTAAAAACCTTGAGTATGAAACCAATCCATACCTGTGGGATCTATGTCAAACCAAAAATCATGAACAGTCAGAATTGTTTTAGTTGATTGATCAAGATAGGGTAGAAAAAAATAGGTTCCCCAGAAGATATCTAACTGATCTTTTCTACAAATCCAACTACCAATAATTTTTAACCACAATATTGGTGAGACTGCTAATATTTTTCCCTGAGTCCTTAGTTTCCATCGAGGAGAGATAACCGGCATTTCTATTGGTAATGGACTATAAACAAAGAAATTGGCATTAGGTAAATATTTGTCTAGTTCACGACAAAGCTCAAAAGAATAACGAGCATGACCCCGTTTCTGACCTGATAAAAAACTACCATCTATACCTATTTTAATTTGATAATTCCGGTTCATTTTTTTAGTTATAGCAATTTATAGAGCTAAATATTTTGCCTTTAAAAATCCCCAAATATTGGCTAATTGTGAGATTAATAACAAGCCAAAAAGAAATATTTTTGATCGTTGCTCACATTTTTTTGAAAATGGATAAGTTAGTAGTTGAAAGTAAAAGCTTAATGGCTCAAATTTTAGGGCTGTTTGATGGCGGTGAGAACGAATTTGATGAAAATAAAATGCAGCACAACCATAGTTAAAATGTTGTTGCCAAAATCTCCGTAAACTGAGATCATGACCATGGTAAATTATCGCTTGGGGAAGATAATGTAAAGAATATCCAGCAAATAGCCAGCGATCGCAAAACTCCCGATCTTCTCCGAAACGAAAATAAATATTCAATTGTCCTACCCCGTTAAACAATTCCCTCGAAAGAGCAAAATTATTAGTAGTAAAAAAACGAGTTTGCACAAAGTTACTATTATAATAATCATAGAGATAATCAAACAGTACTTGACTAGCAGTGGAATAGGGATTATCTGGCAGGGCGTTGATTATTTTTCCGCCTAAGAGGGCATTTGGTGTCTCTGAGAAGCCTTGTTCAAGGGACTGGAGCCATTTTGAGTCGAGGGTACAGTCATCATCGGTAAAGGCTAAATATTCACCTTTGGCCCTGTTAGCGCCGGTATTTCTGGCTTTGGCCGGTCCAGCATTTTCTTGGCGAATGAGAGTTAAATTTAATTGGTTTTGGTAGGGTTTAATCAGGGGATCAAGGGGTTGATTACTGCCATCATCGACGATAATAATTTCAAAGTTATCTGGGGGATAATCTAGATTTAGGAGAGAGTCTAGGCAGGTTTTTAGTCTTTCGGGACGGTTATAGGTGGGAATAATAATGGAAAAATTGATTAGTTTTTCTGTCATCATAAACCTGAAATAATTAGGTTATTTATGGCTAGTTTTAGTAGATTCTCGTAAGAGACTAAACATCGTAAAAATTTGTGAAAATAATCGAGGGAAAGCGAGGCGGAGGGTGGCAGTATAGATGATTATTCCCAAAAGGGAACAAATTATCAAACGACCTTGAGGTTCTAGCCAAAGGGTGAGCAATTGTTGACTGATGAAAATCGTTAAACCCATTATAACTGTGCCAGTGATGGCAGGGATAAATTGAGATAGATAGGTTTTCCAAGAAAGGGAAATTAATTGACTTAATAACCATTGTCCGAGGGGAAAAACTAGATAATCACTGAGGACATAAGCTCTAGCTACGGCCACAATTCCCCACTGGACAGCGATGAGGCAAGCGATAATATTTAAAGTAGCGTTGAGAAGACCTAATTTAAACTGTAACACGGGTTGACCGAGGGCGACAAACGCAGACCTTTGAAAAACAGTGATAGCCCGAAGTATTCCCACAAGGGGGATAATTTGGAGAATAGGAATAGCGTCAGTCCATTTTTGACCGAACAAACTAATTACTAATTCTGGACTGAGAATCATGAAGGCAAAGAAGACGGGAAAGGCGATTAAGCTAGTAAATTGAGTGACTCGATAAAATGCCTCGATCAATTTTTGAGAGTTGTCTTGTAAACGAGAAAAAGTGGGTAAAGCAACTTGATTTAAAGTTCCTATCAGCGATTGACTCATTACTTCTAAAATCCGATGGGAAATCCCATAATAGCCTAGGGCAGCTTCTCCTAGAAAATAACCGATGAGTAGATTATCGGTTCGCTGATTAAAAAATTCAACTAACTTATATCCTAAAACATTGATACTAAAATGCAGTACTGACCTTAAAAATGCTAGAGAAAATTCTAATTTTGGTCGCCAATTACTGGCTGTCCAGAGAACAATAACTCCCGTCAGTTCGTAGGTTAATTGTTGTCCGACTAAACTCCAAACTCCTGCCTCTAAAAGTGCCATTCCTACGCCCACGATACCAGCAATGATAATTCCTACTAAAGAGCGAATTGCCATGATCTTAAACTTAAAATATCGCCTTAATAAAGCTACTTGAGTTTGACTGAAAGCATTAATAACAAAAACTAAGGAAAGAACTTGGAGAATAGGAATTAAAAATGGTTGCTGAAAAATTTTAGATATGAGAATAGCAGAAGTAAAAGTGATAGTTGTTAAAAAAAACCAGTCAATAATTGTGTCCAAAAAACTGTATTTATCTCTCTCGATTCTAAATCCTGTTTTTGGATCAATACTTGAGCAAACCCTTGATTTAAGAAAATCTGCATGAAGTTAATTAGTACATTAGACAATGCTACCAAGCCAAAAGCTTCTGGAGTTAATAAACGAGCGAGAATTAGAAATATTATCAATGAACCTGCTTGGCTGCCCCAGTTTTGCAGTCCTGACCACAAAACACCTTGAATTGTTTTATCTTTAATGCTCATCTTTTAGGATATTTTAATTTCAGCTTTCATTATAGATCAAAATTTTGCTACAATCAGAAAACAACCATCTATTAAAATCAAAAGACAATGGTTAGTTATCTTGATATTGACGAAGATATTCTTTTCCCGGATAGCGATGGTCAACCGATGGCAGATAATACCGAACAATACGAGTGGATTGTCAAAATTAAGGAGAATTTAGAGATTATCTTTGCGGATGACCCTCAGGTATTTATTGCGGGGGATTTACTCTGGTATCCTGTGCGTTCTACTTTAGTTTCACCGGTTGCTCCTGATGTGATGGTAGCTTTTGGCCGTCCCAAAGGACGGAGGGGTTCCTATCGTCAATGGAATGAAGAAAATATCGCTCCTCAAGTGGTTTTTGAAATTCTATCACCTAAGAATACAAAAGCAGAAATGAGTCGAAAATTAGAGTTTTATGACACATATAGTGTAGAAGAATACTATTTATATAACCCGATGCGCTGTCGTTTACAAGGTTGGCAAAGACAGGGAGAACATTTAAGGGAAATTATCCCCATAAATGACTGGATAAGTCCCCGTTTAGGTGTGCGTTTTATCTGGGATAAATCTAGTTTAGAATTGTATCGTCCTGATGGAGAGAAATTTTTAACAACTGTTGAGTTAGAGTCTCAAATGCGTCAAGAAAAACAGCGTGCCGATAAAGAAAAGAAACGTGCCGATAAAGAAAAGAAACGCGCCGATAAAGAAAAGAAACGTGCGGATCGACTAGCGGAACGTTTACAGGCGTTAGGATTAAGTTTAGAAGAAGAATAGGTGATTAAAAAGGTGATTTTAGAACCTGGGATTAAGGCGATTACATCGTCTTTTTAAGAGCTTTTTCATTCTTTATATGAAGGAAGAATTAGCCTTTCAGAGAAGGATAGCTTGGCCGCTAAAATTTATTTAGAAAAAGAAGTTTCAAACGCCATCTAAGAAGTCAAAAGGAAACAAGAAAATGAATAAACTCAAATATACAATAATCATTCAATGGTCAGAAGAGGACAACTGCTATCTAGTAGGATTTCCAGACTTTATTGGTCAAAAATGGCGAACTCATGGCGATTCCTATGAAGAGGCTATTACCAATGGTGTAGAAGTATTAGAATTATCAATCGAAAATTATCCCAAAGTGTATCAGGATGAAGTTGCTTAAAGCTTACTTAAGTAATAAATTTGTGCTTAGGTTACAAAGGTGAGATGCTCCCTCAGATTTCGTCATAAATTCCTCATGGTAAGAACGCTCAGTATTGACTTTCCAGAGGTTATGATTCGCTCCCATAATATTCTCGACAGCCAGGATAGCCGATAACATGGAATGGTCTTGATTATTATAGCGGTGCATCCCATTTCTGCCCACAGATTGCAGATTTTCCAAACTATCGACATAGTTTTGCAGCACCAGTAAATGTTGTTGGTATTCGTCATCATAAACGGGGTAGGCTTTCTTTTGTCGAATCACCGTTCCGTCTTCCACTTTATTGATGTCATCGACTAACCCGAGATTAACTATTTCTTGACTAGCCAAACGAATCAAACTCTGATTATCCATTTCCCATAATTTATCACCCTCGCTACAAAAATACTCCATGCCTAAGCAAGTTTTCTTCGGGTCGGGAACCATTTTCGGACTCCAGTTTTTAAAATTCTGAATGCGTCCCACTTGAAATTCGGGACTGTGAATATAAATCCAGTTATCCGGAAATAGGTGTTCTTGGTTAACCACAATGGGAACAATCAAAAAATCCCGATATTTTAATCCTCTTGCCGCTTGTAACACTTTTTCAGGTGGTAAGGGGTCTAAACGGTGCATCAGGGCAGTAATTGGCATCGTGTTGATAAAATGATCCCCAGTAATCTCGGATATTTCCTCGCCTTTTTTGATGATAATACTGGTAATTTTTTGACCCTTTCTTTTGACTTTAATGACTTCCGTATCTAGCCACACAGGACAACCTTGTACTTCTAATTTTTCTTGAAAACGCTCCCACATCATCCCCGGTCCAAGCAGCGGATAATCAAACTCTTTGATTAAAGTTTTAGTGTCATTGTCACCAAAAACGGCGTTAATGACGGCTTTTTTTAAGGATAATCCTTGAATACGTTGTGCCGCCCAATCGGCACGAATTTGGGTGCAGGGAATACCCCAAACTTTTTCGGTATAACTTTTAAAAAAAGTTTCATACAACTGTTGACCAAAGCGATTAGTCACCCATTGTTCAAAATTTTCTTCTAGGGGTAAAGGATAAAATTTAACTTTGAAGTAACTATAAACAATTAATAGACTTTGGATAAACCCTAAATTACTAACAGCATTCATGGGTTCCAAGGGATAACTAAAAAATTTACCCTGATAGTAAATCCGTGATAAACGGGGAACTTTGATAAAATCATCCCCTAACACTTCCCGCCACAAATGTTGCACTTCGGGAACTTTGGTAAAAAAGCGATGACCACCGATATCGAAGCGATAATCCTTGTAGGTTTCGGTGCGGGAAATGCCCCCAACTCGATCGCCTTTTTCTAGTACAATTGAATGTAGTTCGTGTTTGGCTAGACAATAGGCGGCCGTTAATCCGGCCGGACCGCCACCAATGACGACGGTATGGGGAGAATTGAGTTGATTTACTGTTTTCATAGTTTATATGAATCAGGAATTTGTCGTTTATTTTGTCAAAATGCCTGTCAACTCAAGCCAGACGTTGCAGCCAATAGCGTCCCGTACCAAGGACGAAAGCCAGACCACTGTAGAGATAATATAACCAGTGCCAAGGCAAAGTTAGCATAGCAAAAGATAATCCTCGCTTTTGTCGAAAAAACTGATAAACAGGTAAGTTTAAGAGAATTAAGCCCAATGCTAACACAGCCACGCCCAAAAGCAAATAATAATACCATAAACTGGCCAGCAGTAAAAATAAAAGTGTATAAACCAATACCACACTCCAACGACTAGACCATTGTAAATTAAGGTCATTAACAAAATTTTGCTGACGGTGAATTAATTCTGTCCAGGGTAGGGCGCGATAGAAAAAATCGGCTCTCAACAGGGAAGAAACCGTCCAATGTTTGAGATGTTTAACGTAGATATCTTTACACAAACGAATCCGGTAGCCTTGAGCTTTGAGACGATAACCCAGTTCGATATCTTCAATAGAGGGATAAAGATAACTTTCCTCAAAACCGCCTATTTTCTCGAAAATATCCCGTTTAATTGCTCCACAAGCTCCCCAAAAAGTGGAAGCATCCTCGCAACCAATTTGATGATTGTAATGATGAAAAAGGTTTTTATACTGGGAAAGAAAATTGACCGCCCCGGGTTGGTCATCGTAGGAACCAATCAACGCCGCTAGGGTAGAATCTTGATGGAATACTTGGGCGATTTTTGCTAAAGTATCGGGATGAATAGTCACATCTGCATCCATAAAAAAGAGAATATCACCCTTAGCCATGGCCGCCCCTTGATTTCTTGCCACTGCTGGCCCTTGATTGCTTTCTAACTGTAAGACTTCTGCTCCAAAACTGACCGCAGTTTCATAGGATTGGAGGTCATTTCCATCAACCACGACAATAACCTCCCTGGGGGCGAGTAAACTGGTGGATAAGCTGGCTAAACAGTTATTAAAGGCTTCTCCGCCTCTATAGACTGGAATAATGATAGAAATTAAGGAATTATTAAAAAACTCATTCATCGTTTTTTGGTCAAGTTCAATGTATATTGAGGCTCAGATTTGCTATCTTGTCAAGGAGTTGCTGATTTTTGCGAAGTATGTTCCTGAATAAAGCCATGATTTTTGCCAAAAAACAGCCAATTTTATCGATTCTTACGCTTATTTTTGCTTGGCTGGCTGTTGCCTACTTAGCTAAAGGATTTTATACCCTAGCTTTTGATAGTAGTCCCTCTGGTGCCAGAGATTTATTAGAACGTTGGCAAGAACAACAGTATATTTATCTGGGAATTTATCCCTATCGCATGAATCCCGCCGATATTAATGCAGAATTGGGGAAAATTCGCTCCGGTGGCTATCCACCCTGGGCTTTTTTGACGGGATTTTTCATGTTTCCCCCCATTTATTCGACTTTAACCCGTTTCTATCACGTTTTTTTAAATCTGATTTCTCTGGGCATTTTAAGCCGTTTTGCCTATCAATTAGGTTTGCCTTTTGGCCGAATGGCTGCCTATTTTTTTGTGTTTACTTCTCTGGCCATTAGTAGTAACTGTACCACCCTTAATAATGGGCAATACGGTTTAATTGTCAATGCTTTGTTAATAATTGTTTACTGGTTATTACAAGCCAATAAAAATTATCTAGCGGGGGTATTTATGGGCATTGCTCTCGTTAAACCTAACATCTCAGCACCCTATCTTTTGAGTTTAGTAATTAAGAGAAAGTTTAAAACGGTAATTCTCGCTTTTGTCTATATTATCTCGGCTACTTTTGCTATCGCTCACACCACTAGATTAAACTTTGAGAAAGTAATCGGTAGCTTTTTAAATCAGATCAAATATGTGGCAGATGATGGTGTTTCAAGTATTAATATTATCATGAAATTCGGAATTAGTACAGAAATAACTCTTGTTTTATTAACCACAATTGGCCTAGTTCTAGGTCTGTCTCTTATACACGTCTGACGC